>JAGAEF010000152.1 GCA_017613255.1 Lentisphaeria bacterium | reverse complement strand
TAAGACGCTCGCCCTCCTCCCACAAGGAGAGGGCATTTCCCATGATCTTGAGATCCTCCTGAAGCCTGCGCCCTATGAATGTGTGGCCGGGAACGTGTTCAGGCTTGTAGAGCGTATTGAGGATCCGCTCCCCCCGGTAGGCGTGTTCCGGGAAGGGGAAGTGCATCTTCTGTTCGGCGAAGGGATAGAGGATGGGATAGAAGATGAAGGGATAGGAGGGCCCCACCCGGAGCGGGCCGCACTGATCGTCGAAGCCGGGGGTGAAGGAGGCCATGGCGTCGCTCCAGTGCTGCCATGCGTCCAGAACAAGGGGGGCGGCCTCCCTGCCGAAATCCCTTTGCGCGATCTTTTCCAGGATCTCCTGCGGGGAAACGTTTCTCGTATTGAAGCACCATCTGGCGCACTCCGCAATCGGATTGGGGAACCACCCGTAATGGTGGCCGTCCATGATCCCCGTAAGCCCCCATTTCTCGTGGGCTTCCAGCATACTGGCAAAGCGTTTGAAAAACTGCTGGGGGACGGGCATATAGGGCATGACGCCGCAGTCCCATGTGCATCCGGCGGTGTTGCTGATGGTGTAGAGGGGAAGTTTCCTTTTGCTCAGCTCCTCCGCCTCGCTGCGGAAATAGTAGCCCGGGCCGGGGAAGGTGATGGTGTAGTCCGGGACCTTCATGGTGTGATTGGGGTACTGGATCTGCTCGAACATTTCGAAGGTCACCTCCACGGAGACGTCGGAGGGCAGTTTGCGCAGCAGGGCCGTCCGGTACTCCACGGGGGAATTGCCCCAGTTGTAGGTCCAGAAGACGATGTCCGCCTGCGGGGCATACTTGCGGACCGCGTTCTTCACGCAGTTGAGCCATGCGGGATAGTCGTCGGAGGGGAAGAATCCGGGTTTGGGCCGCCGTCCGTCGGGCATGAGCGTGCCGCACCGGGGGTCCTTGCTGGGAAAGGCGCAGCTTTCCCCCACGAGGATCAGCCCCTTTGCCTTGGGGGAGTTCTTGAAGACCGAACCGAAATTGGCGTCGAAAAAGGCCTCCGCGTCGGGATCGTCGGGGTGTTTGAAGCTGTTGAGATAGCTGTAGAAATAGACCCCCAGCCCGTAGCGTTCCGCCCTTTCGATGAGGTCGTTGAAGTCCAGATAGCCGTAAGTCGTCTTGTTCACGCCCTTGACGAAAAGCAGGATGTGGTCGAACCCCGCGTGGGAGATGGCGTCCAGATGGGAGTCCGGGAAGGTATCCTGCGCCCAGCCGGAGTGGATCATCCGGGGGGTGAAGATGGGGTCGGAACGCAAAGACCCTTTCTTCAGGAAGGGGGCGGAACGGAGATTCATCACGTCTTCCAGATAGTGCACCCCTTTCCGGGTGTTGCCGGAAAGCGTGACAAGGGCGTCTTCGATTTTCACGTCGAACCCTTTGTCCGAGGGCGTCTCCTTCAGCAGGAAGCACTTTTCCCCCCGGGCGGCGCTTTTCCGGATGGGAAGACCTATTTTCATGCTGGTAAGAAGAAAATCCTGAAGATCCTTTGCGGCGCTCCCCTTCCCTGTTCCGTCCGTGGTAACGATGAGCCAGGAATCGTCGATGACGACTTCGTCCGTCTCCGGTTTTGCGGCGGGGTCGAGGATGTTCTCCTTGTGGACAAGGTCCAGTCTCCTGCGGAAATCGTAATTTTTTTCCATGGAAAATCCTTTCGAAATGGGACTTTTTCTCTATAGGCGGCAAGGGAAAAGCGGAACTTCCGGCGATCCCTTACGGACGGGTGGAAAAGGAGTACAGGGCAATGGCGCCGATCATGAGAACGGCGGCCACGGTGCGGAAGATCCACTGCTTCCGGCTGATGACCGCATCCAGCTTCTGCAGGCCCACAAAGCAAAGCGCCGCCCCCAGAATGACGGAGAAAAGTCCTCTGCTGGCAAGGATCACGTTTCCGAAGACCGGCAGGACCCGGGCGAAGCAGGCCATGAGGAAGACCTGGGAAGAGAGCCAAAGAAGCGCGTAAGGCGCACTCAAGAATATCTGCTTTTTCGTGGGCCGCAGGAAAAAGAGTCCGGGAAGGGAGACCAGCCCCAGCGCCGTATAGGCCGCGGAGTTCGCGAGAATTGCGCTTTCCACCACGCCGAACCCGCTCTTCTCCACGGCCAGAACCATGTTGGTCTCGTTGATGTCGCACAGGGAATAGAATACCAGCGTGGAAAAGGTGAAGAACCACCCTTTGAAGCACATGCGGAAACTCCCCGTCCAGTTGATGAGCATGGCCGCAGCCCCCGCCATGAAGACAGCCGTCCACTGTCCCGCGTTGGGGTAGTTGTGCTTCGTAAGCATGTAGATGACCGTAAGCACGATGATCTTCAGCCCCAGCAACGAGGAGAGTCTGCTTGCCTCGCAGTATTTGAGCGCCAGGAAAAAGGAGCCCTGCCCCAGAATGAAGACGACGATCCAGATGAACACGGTGAGAAGGAACGCACGGGGCTCGGCAAGTGCCCGGAAGGGAAATCGCGTGACGAAAACTGGGATGCTTACGGTCATCATCACCAGCTGGGCGAACAGAAGGAGCCTCAGGGGGGACCCATAACGCTTGAGAAAGTTCGCACTGCAAAGATACCCTACGGAATTCAGAATGGCGGTGATGAAACCGCAGATGATGCCGAAAGCCACTTTTTTCTCCTAGATAAAGTTTTTGACTCATATAATATAAACGCGGAAAGTTTTTTTTCCAGTTTTCCGGCAAGTTTTTTCCGCATTCTCCCGGCAAAAGCGCCCTGAGGGATGAAAAAAGAGAGAACGGAACGAAAGAGACGGAAAAATGTTATGGAAAAGCAGGAGAAGCATTTGCAAAAGCTTTTTTCCGGTGCTATAGTAGGGCAAATCCATGCAATTAAAACGAAACCGTTTTTCATTACCAAAAAAAGGAGACAAAAATGAAAAAGATGTTCGTCTCGGTTTCCCTGCTCCTGCTTGGCGCCGCTCTTTTCGCGGCGAAAGTGGACGTGCCGGAAAACACGCAAGTCCTGGAGGCGGAATTTACCGCCACGAAAGAAAAGCCCGTGAGCTTCCTCTTCTTCTGGAAGGACGGCACGAAAAAGAAGGTCACCGTCAAGGCGGGCGACGCCAATTACCGGGTCAACAGCAATTCCGGAGAACGGTACATCATGCCTCAGGCGGGCTATCTTTTCGACGGACTGGGCGTTCTGGACTACGTACGGTGCAATATAGCCCTTCTCCAGAAAGATCGGAGAAAGGAACTTGCCAAGACCTATGACAAACAGCCCCCACTTGCCGCAAGAAAGTACATTTTCTCCGTGGTGAACGATTATGACGGTGTGCGGTTCTACGTCAACGGCAATCTGGCTTTCTTTATGGCGTACAAGTCCGGCAAGGAGGCCCCCTTCACGAAGGTGGAAACGGATCTTCCCGCCAAGAATTTCCGCTTCTCCTCCGAAAAGGTCAATGCAAAATTCCATACCCTTCCCGTCGGGTTCCTCAACGATCCGGGCTCCTTCAAGAACGCCTCCGTCACCTTCAATGACGATGGGAAAGTCCCCTTCGGGAAAGTGACTTCGTCCAATCTGGATCTGGGAAAGACCTCACGGCAGAGGAGTCTCTACCCCAATGATTACGGCAACAGCTCCCAGACCGGGAGAAACGCCTTCGACCATGCGGAAGCTTCTTTCCTCTTCACGGTCCCCATGCGGCAGTATTCCCACATCTGGGTGCTGTGCGCTGCGGACAACAATCCCCTCAAGGATCCCTCCTTCACCGCCCGGATCACCCGCTACGTTCCCAGCGGAGACATGGGCGGGAGAGCCTATTCCGCCCTGGGCGATACCCGGGTGCGCTTCCCCGTGAAGGGCGCGGAGGAAGTGGGAAAAGTTTCCGTGGGAAAAAAGGTTCTTCCTTTGTGGAGAGTGCGTATTCCTCTGGATATGGGCAAAGTGGTGGACCTCGTCACGGATCCCGTCGGGAAATACAGACGCAAGGACAGATATGACGGACGCGGCGCCTTCAATTTCCCCTATCTGGATATCGAACTCATGGGAATCACCCCGCTTTACCGCACCCCCTTCGGGGATCCCCGGGTATGGCCCTCCGCGGAAAAGGTGAGCTCCGTGCACATCTTCGGCGCCGCGCTGGAACGCGCCAAGATCGATGTAAGGTTCGTGCAGACCACCGCCAGCAAGAACATGTTCGACGACACCATGAAGCCGGAAATGGTCATGGAATACAAGAAAGTCTTCCCGGGCAAATATGCGCTGTCCCTGGCGATCAGCGACCACACCGGCAAAGTCCTGCGGGAAGAGACCCTTTCTCTGGACGGGGACAATGGTTCCAGGAGGATCGACCTTTCCATGAAGAAACTGGGCTGGTACAAGGTCGTCTTTACCGTCAAGGACACGGAAAAGGATGAAGCGGTCCTTGTTCACAACGCCACCTTCGCCCTCATGGGCAAGGATACGCGCAAAGCCCTCTGGGATTCCCCCTATATCGGCTGGGCGAGAGGGACCGCCCATTACGGCGAACCCAATCCCGACATGGTGGGACTCCGGGCGAAAATGCTGGGAGTGCGCCGCATGACCGGGCTTGCCGGCGCCTACCGGAAATTTACGGAAAAGGACTGGGAAAAATATAAAGTCACCACTCTTCTTGCCGGGCGCTTCACTCAGGGCGAGCTCAAGAAATTCAAGAAGAAAGGGGAGGAGAAAGTCATTCAGGAGATCAAAGATCTGCTGGAAAAATTCCCCCATGCCTGCCAGATCCCCCTCCTCTGGGAAAACACCGCCCCCTTCGGCGCCTACGGGCTTGCTCCCGAACTTTACGGCTACAAGCCGGCTCCCTATGACGAGGCAAGAAAGAAAAATGTCGAAGAACGCTGGGAAATGATCCAGTATGCCCAGAGGATCGTCAGAAAGCACTTCCCCCAGCTGGACATCATGTACGGCAATTCCGGAGTCTCCACGGAACTCATCGCGGAAGCCCTCCGGCAGAAACCGCCCAGGGATTTCACCTCCTTCTGGGGAACGGAAGCCATCCAGAGATCGGCCCATCCGGAAAAGCCCTTCCTGCCCTTCACCATGATGGCCTCCTATGAGATGAACAAGACGGCGGAGATCATGGGCTACGGTCATATCCGCACCGCCACCGGCCCGGAGAACATTGCGCGGAAAGCGGATCTTCTGGGGCTCAACCGCCACGCGGAATGGTACGTAAGAGATATGCTCGTGCAGTACCTCTTCGGCTTCAAATACATTGCCGGCGCCACCGACGGCGGCGGAGTGGGCAACTCCTACGACTCCTCCTTCTATGCCGGCGGCCCCGCCCGTCAGCCCTACTGCTACCCCAATCCCAGCACCACCGCCACGGGAACACTGACGAAAGTGCTGGACTGCGTGGAATTCAAGAAACTTGTCCCCACCTCCTCCCGCACCGTCTACTGCGCGGAATTCGAGAGAAAGTACGACAAGAAGTTCATCTACGTATTCTGGACGAGCCGGGGCGACGCGGATCTGGAGATCAAGACCGACTCCTCCGACGTGGAGCACGTGGAGTTCCACGGGCACTCCAGCAAGCCTTCCGTCTGGTTCGGCAAACTCAAACTCACCGCCGGGACTGCTGCGCAGTATGTTCTCACGGATAAACCCATTGCTTCCGTGAGCATCACCGGACGCCGCTTCCCGTGCCAGGAGGGCGTCGATCCCAAAGAGTTCCAGGTCGTGGACGCTCTGGATTCCGCCGTGAAATGGACCGTGGACGCCAAAAACGTTCCCGCCGTGGAAGGCAAGAAAGGCACCGATCCCCGTCCCTACGCGGGAAGGGCGAGAAGACTGCTGGCGAAAAAGGCCGCCGTGAAGGAGGTCAAGGACAAGGAACAGGGTTCCTGCCTTGCCCTCTCCATCGATACGGACAAGTCTTTGAATCAGTTCTTCAACGAATATATGGTCATCCGGCCCGATAAACCCATTCCCATTCCCGACGAAGTGGACACCATGGGGATCTGGGTCAAGGGGAATTCCGGCTGGGGCCAGATCTTCTTCGAACTGGAAGACGCCAGGGGAGTCCGCAGGATCTCTTCCGGCACGGGCGTGCACGGCGGCTCGGATCTTTCCGACTACACCGGCAGATGCTCCATCGACTTCGACGGAGCATGGGCGTTCCTGGCCTTCCCCGTCACCTCCAAGTCCGTCCTGCGGGATATTTCCACGGGAACCACCAAAAACGCCTGGACGGGCCCCTGGAGCGAACCGGAAATGCCCTGCAAACTTACCGGGATCTACTTCATGGCTCCCGTGAAGCCGCTCTTCCACGACCATGCGGAATATGTGGATCAGACCATCCTCGTGAAGAACGTTTCCGCACGCACCAGAAAGATCGAGCCTCCGCCCGCAGGCGAATACCTGCGGAAGATCCTCGTTCTGGACAAGAAATCCTCCCGGGGCTACATCCGCCGCCCCGCCACGGAGCGGGACTGGGGCATGGACTTTGCCGTGCAGATCCGCAAGGACGACAAGAAATGGTACGAAAACGGCGCGGTCTTCCCCAATTTCGAGGTTCTCATCCGGGACAGGTACGATGCGGTCTATGTTCCCGGCTTCAACATCACAAAGAGCTCCCTTCCCATGATGAAACACTATGCGGAAGGCGGAGGAGTGGTCATTCTGGGCTACACTTCCATCCAGTGTTTCTCCAAAGACAAACAGCTGGTCAAGGAGCTCACGGGCATAGGCAAGCCGAAAGCCCTTCATGCGGTCCCCTACACCCAGAAAGTAAGGCTGGATCATGAGTTCTCCTATCTGCCCGTCATGGGCAAGAAACGGTCCTGGAAGGTCAGCACCGTTTATGCCCCCATGGCCGGGGATCTGCAGGAAGGCGCCATCCCCCTCATTGCCCACGGCAAGGAGAAGGATCTCTACATGGCCACCATCAACAAGGTGGGCAGCGGCTATGTGATCTTCTGCGGATCGGAAGATACGGAGACGCTTTACGATCTTCTGGATTTTGCGTTCAAGAAGCTTTCCGGAAAGTGATTTTTCGGAAAGGCTCCCTCAGCCCCGGAAGCGCCGCTTCCGGGGCTTTTTTGTTTTCAGGGAAGGAGGAATACTGAACCACCCCGCACCACGACGCCGGATCGGCCGGGTGACGAATATCCCCACCCCGCACCACGACGCCAGACCGGATGCCAGGCGAGGCGCATTGCGCCGAGCGCGCAGCGGGAGGCGAATGAACCGCTGGGCATACGCCTAGCGGACGGTCCGCAAGTATTTGCGGCCGGATGAG
>JAGAEF010000151.1 GCA_017613255.1 Lentisphaeria bacterium | reverse complement strand
GTTAAACGGATTGGAGGTACCCCATGAGGTTTAACGAATTGGTTCAGAAACTGGAGAAACACGGGTTTCGGTTGATCAGGACAGCCAAAAGCTCAGCAAGGCTTTATTCCAATGGCAGGGTAACGATCGTTGTTCATTACCATGCGGGAAAGGAAGTCGCGGAGGGGACGGCAAGGAAGATACTGAAGCAAGCGGGTATTCAGTGAGAACCGCCGGGGCGTCAGCCCCGGTCTTTACAACAAAGAGGAGGAGATCATGGAAAACAGGGAACGGATCACGTATTATCTCGCAGTGTACAAGGATGCGAAAAAAGGGTACTGGACCACCTTCGCGGATTTTGACTGTCTGGTGGATCAGGGCGACACGGTGGAGGATGCGATCCGGCAGTCGACAATCTTTCTTGACTCCATTGCGGAGGAGATGGTAAAAAGCCGCAAAGAGTTTCCTCTTCCTTCTTCCGTTGAGGACTTCAAAAGGAAACTCGACGCCTCCGATGGAGAGCCGGTCTGTATCGTGCCGGTGACCGTCTATCCTCCTGCGCGTACGCAGAGGATCAACATTACGGGCAAGGGAAATGTATTTGCAAAGATCGACGATTACGCCCGCAAGCGGCACATGACGCGTTCGGAACTGATGATCGACGCTACCCTTGACTACATCCGTTCCAACCCGTAAATCCAAGTGTCTTTCCGATCCTGCGCCGACACTTTCGTGTGAAACGAAAGATCCCTGCGGCGGATTTTGATGTTTTCCCGGGAAATCGGCAAAATCCCGCCTGACGCGTTACGCACAACGCACGGCATCTGCAGGAAGAGGAATCACGCAATACGGCGCTCCGTCCGGAGCACCCCGGAGAAAAGTTATCTCTTGGTCTTGCCGTTGCAGGGGAACTGGCCGCTGACCATGTAGCTTGCCCAGGCGCCTCCGGCGGCGGGGACTTTGTAGGTATAGGCCCAGGAACAGTATTTTTCCCGGATGAGATTAAACAATCTCACATTTCCCGCCACGAAGGTGAACATGCTGAAATCCGTCCCGTTGCCGTGCCAGCCGTGGGGGTACTGCCCGGCGTACTCCTTGGAGCAGTTGAACCAATGGAGATAGGCGGGATTCTTGACGGAATAGGGCTTGAAATACCCCCCGCCGGTCTCCCCCGATGCGATCCAGTCGTAACTTTTGGAGCAAAGATAGCCGCAGATGATGAAATTGCAGGCCTTGTTCTCTCCGGTATTGGAGGGCACGGGATTGTCATAAGGATAGAATCTCTGGGCCGTGGGGCAGCGGAAGACCTTCTTGTTCGCCTTGGCGGCAAAATTGGCGGGAGTGATGCCCAGATAGGGCAGCGCCCAGTCGTAGCGGTTGATGGTGTTGAGGGGGTCCCCCGGTTCGCCGTCCCGGTATTTGTTGTAGGACTGGGCATAGGCCCACCCTTTGTAGGCTTCCGCATACAGCGTGAGATAGAGATGCACCTGCCGGGAGTTGTTCCTGCACTGGGCGTCCTGGGCCATCCTTTTCGCCTTGCCCAGAGCAGGCAGCAGCATGGAGGCAAGGATGGCGATGATGGCGATGACCACCAAGAGTTCGATCAGGGTGAATTTCAGGTCTTTTTGCTTCATTCTATGTTCTCCTGTCTTGCGTTGCGTGTTTTCGCGCGTAACGGGCGCACCGTTCCGCAGGAAGAAAACCGCCTGCGGAAAACCGTTTGTGCAATATTATACACATTTTCGGTCTTTTTGCAAGGGCAGTCCCCGAAAAAAGGCGGAAAAAAGCGTCGACACACGGAAAAACGGCAGAAAAAAAGCTTCAGAAAATGTCGTCGTCCACTCCGGCGGGCACTTCGTAGGCCTCCTCTTCCGCCTTCTCGAACCGCATCCTGTTTTTGCCGCCCCGGTAGATGATGAACCGGACCAGAGAGGGAACGGGAATGGTGGTGACGATGGAAAGGATGATGATGGCGTTGAAGAAGTTGTCGGAGATCATATTGAGATTCTTCCCCACCGTGGCGGCGGCAAGGGTTGCGGAAAGCTGGGGCACGGTCATGAGCCCGGCGCAAAGCCCGTGCCGGTTGCCGAAGCCCGTAAGACGCAGGGCAAGCCAGCCGGAAAAGATCTTGCTTCCCACAAGCCCCGTCACCGTAAGAAGAATGATCCACAGATTGCTGGCGCTCTTCCCCAGCACGCTGAAGTCCGTCTGCATGCCTATGGAAATGAAAAGGAAGGGGATAAGGAGGCCGTAGCCGATGCCTTCGAACTTGAAGAAGGTCTGGCTCTGGATCCCTTCCTGCCGCATGAAGGGCGAAAGGGCAAGCCCGGCAATGAACGCCCCCACGATGAGATTGATCCCCAGAAATTCCCCCGCAAGAACCGTGCAGAGGATCACCAGAAGAAGGAAGGTGATGAGAAGATCCTCCTGTTCCCCCAGAAGTTTTACGATGCGTCTGCCAATGAACATGACCGCGGCAACGGAAAGTACCAGAAACGCCACCACGATGAGCAGAAAGACCGGCGTAAACCATGCGCCGAAAAACTCCGGGTGGATGTAATCGAAAAGGGAAAGGGTCCCCGCTCCCCCCCGGTTGACCCCCAGCTCCTGTTTCTTCATCTGCAGGGCCACGGCCAGAAGGATGATGCTGGCCACGTCCGTAACCACCGTGGAGATCAATACGGCCGCCCCGAACTTGGTCTTGGAAAGCTTGAGTTCCCGGATCACGGGAAAGACGATCCCCACCGAGTGGGAGGCGAAAAGGGAGGCGTACAGCAGTTTCCCCGGAAAATCGTCGGGACAGAAGTGGGCGTAGACGAAATAGCCCGTAAGCGCAGGCAGACCGAAGGTGAGGACGCTTAAGGCGATTACGGGCTTTTTGGCCGAGTCGATGAGTTTGAAGTCCGCTTCCATTCCGGCAAGGGCCATGAGGAACACCAGCCCCAGAGAGCCCAGCGCCGTGATGAGGGCGTTGAAATTCTGTTCCGCCTGCGCCGGGGATTTTACCAGAAAGGAGAGCATGTGGGAAAAGTTGTGCACCACGTTCAGGCAGTTGGGCCCCATGATCATGCCTGCAATGAGCAGCGCGATGACTGCGGGAATCCCGATCTTGCGCAGAAGAAGCGGCAGAAGCGTCATCATGAAGATGAATATGATGAAAAGTATAAGAAAGATATCGCTGTTCATGGGCTCTCCTTTTCCCTCCCGCTTTCTCCGCGGGAAACGCTGTAATATACCTTCCCGCATGCGGAATTGCAACAGAGGAAACGCTTTTTTCGGAAAAAACTTTCCTTCTTCCGGAAAGGAACTACTTCCAGTGTGTGGGGAAGGAGGAAAAGTGGTGCAGTCCCCTCAGCTTCCTTCTTGCGATCCTCTGGGTGGCCGTAAGTCTTCTGGTCCAGAGAGCACGGCCCGTTTTGCCCTCCGCTTCGGGGGAAACTGCCCGGAAACGGGACTCTTCCGCCTCCCCTTTCCCCGTCTCCGGCGCGGGGAAAAGCGCTTCTTTCTTCCCGGAAGAAGCAAGACTTCTGGTCATCCAGTCGGAATTTCCCGCGGTAAGGATGGAGTATACGCAGATCCAGGAGATGAAGGGAACGCTGTAGACCCCGTACACGAAGGCCCACAGGGCATCTTTCGCATTGTACCGCATGGCGTAGATGGCCGCGGGCATGAGGGACCACAAAATGGCCCCGCCCGCCGTATAGAGAAGCGTCATGAGCGGAGAAACGAGGAAGGCCGTCACGAGCATGGGGAGCCAGAAGAAGGGAAGAATCAATGCGCCGTCCGCAAAAAGGATGTTCATGCGCAGAGCGTCCAGCACGGGATCGAAAAGACGGAACGTGCCGAAGGCGTAAAGGGTCATGCCCAGATTTTCCCGCACGTCGCTGCGGCACCACCTTATGAGCATCTTGCACACGCCCCGGTAGGTGACGGGCATCCGGGTGAAGGCCACGGCGTCCCGCTGGAACTCCACATACCACTTGTTCCGGATGAGGAGACTGGTGATGGCCCGGTCCTCCCCGATGCGGGAGGGTTTGCCCATGAAGGTCTGCTTTTTCCACGTCTCCAGAAGGGGACGCACCGCGCAAAGGCGGTAGGCGCTCAACGCTCCCGGCGTGCAGAGCACGGAATGGATCTGGCTCTGCCCCGTGCGCATGAACTCGAACCCGAAGGCGAAGGTGACCTCCAGCATTTTGGGGATCACCCCTTCCTCCATATTGCTTACCCTTACATTCCCTGCCACGGCCCCCACTTTGGGATTTGCGAACCTTGCCGTGATGTTCCGCAAGGCGGATCTTGTGAGGCGGGAGTCGCTGTCCACGGTCACGGCGACCTCCCCGGAAGCGATCTGCATGGCGGCGCAAAGGGCGAGTTTCTTGCCGCCGTTCTGCGGGAGATTGATTGCCTTGATCCGGCCGGAAGATCTCTCTTTCGCGTACAGGATCCACTCCCAGGTGTCATCCTCGCTTCCGTCGTTGACGGCGATGACCTCCAGTTTCTCCTGCGGATAATCGCTTTCCAGGACGCTTGCCAGACACTCCGTCACGTACTTGCCCTCGTTGTAGGCGGGAACGATGACGGTCAGTTTGGGCAAGTCCTCCTCCTTCCCCGGAGGAAGATCCTTGTAGAAGAAGGCGAGAAACGCCTGCATGAGAAAGTAGGAAAGAGTCCCCAGAGAAACGGCAAAACAGGGAACCAGCAGCCACCAGGAAACGTCGGAAACGATGGCGGCCAGTCCCCCCTTGTCGGGAGAAACGATGATGAAGTAGAGGATCGCCGGAATGGAGGCAAGGATGGCGCCCCAGAGCAGAAGCCGGACAAGGATGCTCCCCATGCCCGCAAGGTGCAGTTCCCGGTCCGCCGAAGCAAGGCGGAACCCTTTTCCCTTTTCCTTTTCTTCCACGCTCATTTTCTCTTTCCTTCCTTCCCGGATTTCTTTTCGGAAAGCATGTCCTTCCCCCCGAAAGAAGCAGACCCATTAATATAGCACGCAAACATTGCCAAAACATTGCCGAAAGATTACAATTCAGCACTTTTTCCCAAAAAAGGGGCTCCGGAAAAGAGTTTTGAAAAGAATCCGCGTGCCGGACTTGAAAGAAAAGGGAAGAGGGCTTATCTTAATGGGAATATTCCGCAACCAAACATGCGAGGACTTGCCATGACAAAAAAGACGAAGCGCCCGGAAGTGACCTGGTCGCTTATGCACCCCACTTCCCCCGATCCCGAGTACATGAAAAAAGTCGTCCGCGAGGCGGACAAATGCCCGTACAAGGTGGACTCCTTCGAGGTGTGCGCCCTCTGCCACGAACTGAGAGGAGGCCTCAACGGACTTGCCCATTTCCGCAAGTACGGAAAACTTTCCATCGATCACAAAAAGATCGACGAAAATATCTCCCTCATCCGGAAGATCGTGAAGATCGCCCACGATTCGGGAAGACCCCTCTATTACTGGCACAGGGAAGTGACCGTCCCTGCCGGGATCGTGGAAAAAGTCCCGGAACTTCTGGACGAAAAAGGGGAATTCGATCTTCTGGGGGAGGCTTTTACCGACCTTCTGCGCTGCAAGATCGGCGAAGCCTTCGAATCCGTGCCGGAACTGGACGGGATCGTGCTCACCCTCACGGAGGCGGATTATTCCGCCATTCACAACTCCACGCCGGACCTTTATCCTCCGGAAAAGGTCGTGGAACATGTGACGAAGGTCTTTTACGAAGAGCTTGCCAAACGGGGCAAACGCCTCATCCTGCGCTCCTTCGGCTCCATTGCCAAGGATTACGAGGATATTCTTGCAGGCGCGAAAATGGCCTCCGACGCAAAAATGCGCTTCGAGGTGGAAACCAAGATCACCCCCTATGACTTCGATCCCTTCCTGCCGGAAAATCCCTTCCTGCGTCATACGGGAAAGCTTGCATTGGGGGCGGAATGCGACTGTCTGGGCGAGTTTCTGGGAGCGGGAAACCTGCCTGCGGAAAATGTGGAAAACATCCTCCGCTGGGTCCGTGCCGCGCAGGCGGCAAAAGTGGACCGCTACGCCATACGGCTGGACCGGGTGGGGAACAACGTCTTCGACTGCTACCCCGTCAATATCTATGCCTATATGCGGGCCATTAACGATGAAAAGGTTTCCGCCGAAGAAATCTACAGGGACTTTGCTTCTGCCCGTTATCCGGAATCCTGCCGGGAGGAGCTTGTCCTTCTGGGCAGACAGGGGCTGGAAGCGATCCTGAAAATGAACTATATCCGGGGCAACGTGATCTTCCACCAGACGCCGCCTCACGCCTCCTTCAAGTATTTCAAGGCGGGGGGATTTTTCTCCAACTTCAAGGAAAAGGTGCCTCTCAAATACAACTCCGGGATCTGGGGCGTCCTTTCCGGGAACCGTACCGGGACGAGAAAAGAGCTTCTTGCGGAAAAGGAGGAGGCGCTTGCTCTGGCAAAGGACGGCTTTGCCCGGGTGAAGAAGCTGAAAAAACTTCTTCCCGCGGAAGAGTTCGCCCGTCTTTCCCGACTGTGGAGCAATCTTGTCTGCGCCGCAGGATGCATTTCCGCCTACTGCAAGTGCACGGCAGCCTACTTCGACAGCATGGAAGAAACCGATTCCGATGCGACGAAACTCAAAAAGGCCGTTGCGGAAGCGGAAACGTTCTTTGCCTCTTTTGACGTGAAAAAATCCGGGAAGGAAGCGTTCTTCAACGGTCTGGACCGGGGGTTGTTCGACGTGAGGAAAAACATTCTTCAGGTCTATGCGGCTCCTCTGCGCGCCCTGTGCGGGATGCTGCAGGAGGAGTATGACGCGGAATTTGCGGCAAGACACCTTGCGGAAATGAAGAAAGCGGAAGATCTGATCGTTCCCGGCGGGATCACCGACGAATGGCGGTGCGAGAGATTCATGCACGCCTGCCACGCCGTGCTGGAGAACGGAGTCATTTCCCGCATCGTCGGCAATCAGGTCTTCCCCAACGGCACGCTGGAAGTCGTCATGCACGGCAAGGAAAAAGCTCCCCACGTGCTGAAGATCCGGGGAAAAGGCGAACTTTCCGTCACGGTCAACGGAAAGAAAACGGCATTTTTGAGCCTTGACGGGAAAAAGACGAAACGTCTTCCCCTTCCCGCAGGACGGAATTACACGTTCACCTTTGCCCGGGGAAAAAGCAGAGAATACCCGCTTCTTTCCCTTCTTGCCCTGTTTTCCCGCTGAAAAACGAAAGAAGATTTGACAGAAGGAACGATCCGCGCTATATTAGTCTTGCGGAAAGAAAATTCGTTTGAATATCGGGAAAAGAGACCATGCCGCTTCTGCAGGTAAAAGATCTGAGTATAGATTTCCTCACGGACGGGAAGCAGATCCCCACCGTTTCCGACGTGAATTTCACGCTGGAAAAAGGGGAATGTCTGGCCTTCGTGGGGGAAAGCGGCTGCGGAAAAAGCGTAAGCTGCATGGCGCTGACCAAACTTCTTCCCATGCCTCCGGCGGTGATCCGGTCCGGAGAGGTGCTTCTGGAAAAACGGTCCGGGGAAACCGTGGACGTTCTGAAAGTCCCGCCCCGGGAACTGCGGAAGATCCGGGGCGGAGAGATCGCCTACATCTTTCAGGAGCCCTCCATGTCCCTGAACCCGGTCTTCCGGGTGGGGGACCAGATCGTGGAATCCATCCTTCTGCACCGCCCGGAAACGGAAGAACCGTACAAGGAGGCCGAAGAACTTCTGCGGCAGGTGGGGATCCCGGATCCCGCCGACCGGGTGAAACGGTATCCCCATGAACTTTCCGGCGGCATGCAGCAGCGCGTGATGATCGCCATGGCTCTGGCAAGCCATCCCTCCGTCCTTGTGGCGGACGAACCCACCACCGCGCTGGACGTGACCATTCAGGCCCAGATCCTGGAACTTTTGATGGAACTCAAGGACACGTTGGGCATGGCGGTCATTCTCGTCACCCACAACTTCGGTCTCGTAGCGGAAATCGCCGACCGCGTGGCGGTCATGTACGCAGGCAGGATCGTGGAAACCGCAAAGGTGGATCTTCTTCTGCGCAACCCCATGCACCCCTATACGAAGGCGCTTCTTGCCGCCGTCCCCGTTCTGGGAGGAAGCCGGGGAAGACTGGAAACCATTCCCGGCACGGTGCCCCTCCCCGCGGAATTCCCTCCCGGATGCCGTTTCTGCGGAAGATGCGGCCGCGTCCCGGAAAAGGAAGAGGAAACGTGCAGAGAAAATGTTCCTCCCCTGCGGGAGATCCTTCCGGGCCACTTCTGCGCCTGCTTCTTTGCGGAAGAGCCCGCCGGTGACAAGGAGGAAAAATGACGGAAAAACAGAACAAACGCCATATGTACAGAAGGTTGATCGCCCTTGTGGTGCTGGTCCTTTTCATCGTGGGCGGGACCTGGGCGCTGAGCATTCTCCGGGAGGAGGCGCAGGAGGAGCCCGGGAACGTGCGGAATACGGATTTCAACGGAAACGTCATCCGCCTGGAACTGAGAAAGAGCATGGGACAGCTCCAGTGGGCCGAACCCGAAGAGCTCGGTCCATCCCGGAATGTCTCGCGGAACAGGAAGGAGCAGGACCCCGCAAGAATCCTTCTCCTTGCGGAACGGGATATGGAAAACGGCGATTTCGCCGCCGCGGAGGACCGCCTGAGGACGGCGCTGGTCTTCCACGGCAAGAACGTGAAAATGTACGCCCTTCTGGGCAAGGCCCTGTATCTGCAGGAAAAATACAAGGCGGCGGAAAGCGTCTTCCGTCAGCAGGTGTATCTCGCCCCGGAAGATTCGGTTTCCATGAACAATCTCAGCGCCGCGCTGGCCAAGCAGAAACGGTATCACGAAGCCATCGGAACGCTTCACCAGCTCCTGAAAAACGATCCCTCCTCCGCCTCCGCCGTTCTGAATCTGGCGGGGATGTACGCGGTTTCCGGAGACAAGAAAAATGCCATTGCCTACTTCCGGAAGGCCTATGAGCTTCTGGGACACCGGATCCTCTTTCTGGCACAGGACCGCAATTTCGTCTCCATCCAGCAGGAGCCGGAGTTCATCCGCATCGTCCGGGAGGCGAAAAACGACTTCCTGAAAAACCGCAGGGAAGACGCTTCCGACAGGAAAAAGGCCGGAAAAAAGGAAACGAAATGAAATGAGCCGGATCAATCTTCTTTCGGAAAAGATCTACAACAAGATCGCCGCGGGAGAGGTGATCGAAAGGCCCGCCTCCGTCCTCAAGGAACTTGTGGAAAATTCTCTGGACGCGGGCGCGGGAAAGATCAGCATCCGCATCGGCGGAGGGGGAGTCTCCCTCATTTCCGTAAGCGATGACGGCTGCGGCATGGATGCGGACGACGCCATTCTCTGTTTCGAACCCCACGCCACAAGCAAGATCAGGACGGAAGAAGATCTGGACGGGATCACCTCTCTGGGGTTCCGGGGGGAGGCCCTCCCCAGCATCGCCGCCGTTTCGAAGGTCACGCTGCGCACAAGGCAGAAGGATTCCCCCGAGGGGGTGGAAACCCTCATCGAAGGGGGGAAAATGCTCCACTGCACCCCCTCCGGCTGCGCGCCCGGCACGGAGATCACCATCCGGGATCTTTTCTTCAATACGCCTGCAAGGAAAAAGTTCCTCAAGAAAAACCCCACGGAGGAAAAACACATTGCGGAAATGCTCGTCAACATCGCCCTTGCCCGCGCTTCGGTGGCTTTCGATCTCTCCTTCGACGGGAAGATCTTTCTTTCCAGTCCCGCTTCACCGGAAATTGCCGGCAGGATCCGGGAGATCTTCGGAAAGGAGTATGCGGAAAATCTGCTTCCTCTGGCCTATACCGAACACGGCATCCATGTCACGGGCTATATAGGGAACCGCTCCTTCACCAAGCCCACCCGCAGCGAGCAGAGGGTTTTCGTCAATGCCCGGCCCGTGGAGTCCGCCGCCGTATACAGGGGGATCCGGGAAGGGTTCGGGCCCACGCTGGAAAAGGGAAGACACGCGCCCTGCGTCCTCTATATAACCCTCCCCCCGGACCGGGTGGACGTGAACGTGCATCCGGCGAAAAAGGAGGTCCGGTTCCTCAACGATTACGAAATGACTTCCGTGGTGCGCAACGCCGTTGCTACGGCCCTCCGCGCCGCCCAGCGGGCCGAACTGGGCTTCGATCCCCTCCCCCCGCAGGAGGAGGAGTCTCTTCCGCCGCCCCGCACGTCCCCGCCTTCGGCGCCCGCTCCGGAGGAAGAGCCCCTGCCGCCCTTCCAGGCCGATCCTCAGGCGGAAGAGGAGCTGAAAGAAGCACTCCGAAAGATCGGCAGCGGAAGCACCAAGTCGCTTCTGCGGAACATGCCCCCCGCCCCGTGGCAAGTTCCTTCCGGAGAAGAGCCCGCCCCCGCCCGGGGAACGGACGCAAACTTTTCCGAAAAGCCCGATCCGGCCTTTCAGGAGATCATGGGGAAAGCTTTTGTCAACTATACGCCCCTTTCCGCCCGTCCCGGAGGGGAAAAGCTTTCCTCTCTTCCCGGCTTGGAGGACAATTCCGAAACGGAGGAAAAGGGTTCCTCCCGGGAAAAAGCTCCTCTGGGGCTGAAATACATCGGGATCTATTCGGACTCCTACATTCTTGCGGAAGGGGAAAACGGCCTTGTGGTGGTAGATCAGCACGCCGCCCACGAAAGGGTGCTTTTCGAAAAACTCCTCAGGGACGCCAAAAATTCCTCCTCCCAGAAACTGCTTCTCCCCATCACCGTGGAGCTTTCCCGCAGCGATACGGCGTTTCTTGCCCGCAACAGGGAAAATATAGCTCTTCTGGGGTACGAGGCGGAGGAGTTCGGCATGAATACGGTGAAACTGAGCGCCATTCCCGCCTCGTTGAGTCAGGAGGATGCGGGAGGAGTGTTCAAGGAGATGATCGCGCTGGCCGCCATGGAGGATCACGCCCCCAATCCCTGTCGGAATCTGGACAAATTCGCTTTGGCCGCCTGTAAGGCCGCCGTCAAGGCCAACGACCGCCTCACGGAAAAAGAGGCGCTTGCCCTCCTTGCCCTCCTTGCGGAATGTGAACAGCCCTTTGCCTGCCCCCACGGGCGGCCCACCGTGCTGAACATCACGAAAAAGGAACTGGAAAGACGGTTCGGGAGAAGGTAACTTTTCACACCCTTGTGCACCCTTCCGGCACGGAAAGGAAGGTGATTTCGCCGTTTTCGCACTCGACTTCGATCGTCCCGCAGGGCGTGGGAATGGCCGCTTTCGCCGTAAGCCCCTTTACGGGGGCAAGACGGAAGGTTTTCCATCCGGGGGAAAGAGGTTCCGCGCCGAAAAGCATCTGCGGCAGGAGAAAGGCAGGTCCGGCCCCCCACGCGTGGCAGAGGCTTTTCCCGAAGGGTCTGTCGTAAAAGGCATAGTGTTCCGTCCCCCTGTGATCCGGATCGAATCCTTCCCAGAAGGTGGTCGCCCCGCGGAAAAGCATCCCGCCCCAGATCTCTTCCAGCTTGGCAAAGGCGCTCTTTGCGTCGCCGCCCCGGAAGACGGCCATGACCTCGAAAACCGACATATAGGGGGTCCCCACTTTGGGGAGAAGTTTCCCGGCGAGATGTTTGGCGATATTTTCCGCCTCCGCGCCGGAAACGAGTCCGAAATCCACGGCAAGAAGATTGGGGTGTCTCGTAAATTCCTTCGAACCGGGAGAAGCCGCAAAGAGGCCTGTTTCCGGATCGAAAGCAGTCCTTTTCAGCGTTTCGCCCAGTTTTTTCGCCTCTTCCGCAAGGAGGGCGGCAAAATTTTCTTCCCCCGCCGCGTCCGCAAGGAAAGCTCCGGCACGCAGCGCACGAAAAAAGAGGATCTGCAGTGCGGTGAACTTTTCCCCTTTCACCCAGTCGATGAAAAGCCAGTCCTTTTCCGGATCCCTTTTCAGGAAGCCGGATCCGTCCCGGGAGGCAAGCAAAATCTCCAGAGTTTCCCTGATGCGGGGATACTCTCCGAAAAGAAACGCTTCATCCCCCCAGTAGAGAAGGAAAAGTTCATGATTGATGAGATACCACAAGGTGTAGTCGATGATGGTGTTGACATGGGCCGTGCGGATGCTTACGGCGCCCAGCACGGAAAGGGTATCCTTTACGATCTCCTTTTCCCCGAAGGAAAAGGCGTTCCCCAGCAGGGAGACGGCCAGATCCCCCGCCCAGGGGAGCCTGTCCCGCTTGATCCCGTCCAGAAGGAAATTTTTCATGCACAGACGCAAAGTATAGGCGCTTTGCAGCCAGATCCGGTCGAATTGCTCCCTGCCCGGGACGTGGAACGCGCCATGATAACACACGGGCATGAACTCCGCCTCAAGGGAAATTTCCGCATCCGGGGCATGCTCTATGCAGATATACCGGAAGGCCAGAAGGACTTTGCTCCTCCACTTTCCCGGGCCCAGCTCAATGAGTTCCCTCGTCTGCTCCTCGTCCTCCGCCTTCCGGTTCTCCATTTCCGGGATGCTCTCCCCGAAATAAAGGTCCGGGACGAAGGTTTCCCCGCAGGAAATATGGATGTAGGCAAAAAGCTCCCTTCCCGCGTCCCAGGTGTTATTGGAGGTTTTTTCCGCCTTCAGGATTTTTGTGGCCTGTTTCGCGGAATGGGGGGCGACTCCTCCGGCAACGGCGCAGTGCCGTACCGGATCTTCCCGGGTCGTTCCGTCCGGAGAGATCTTCCACCTTTCCGCCTTGTCCGGCACGAAAAGGGCGGGAATATCCTCTTTCACGTCGCCGCAGGCGAGCAGAATGGACAAAGGCCCCTCCTGGGGAATGACAAGCGTATGCAGAAGGTTCGAAGGGGGAAATCGGGCAAGGGTTTTCCCGTTCAGCGTCACGAGGCAGGAGCCCGTCGCCTTGAAGCGGATCACCTCTTCGGGAACCGCCTCCGTGAGGAAAAAGGCTTTTTCTTTGGGCGTTCTGCGGAACTTGGTATAGCCCACCTTGAGTTTGGCTTCGTCCTTTTCCCGAACCATCTTTTCCAGAAGGAAGGCTTCCCTGTCGTAATGGAAATAGAGCCAGACGCCTTTTTCCTCTTCCGGCAAGGGCGGAACGAAGGGGGAAACGCTTTCCGCGGAATAAAGGGGATCCACGATCCATTTGCAGGATCCCCTGTGGGCGCCTGTGGTCATTTTTCCGTGCCCCGGATCCCCACGGCGTTATGGAACCGCGTGATGTAGGTGAAGGCTTCCTCCGGCGTATCCACCAGTTTGAAGAGATCCAGATCCTCCGGAGAGATCATCCCCTCCGCAAGGAGCGTATTCTTGAACCATTTCACCACAGGTCCCCAGAATTTCACCCCCACGAGAACCAGCGGGATGCGGTTGGTCTTGTGGGTCTGGATAAGGGTCAGCACCTCCATGAACTCATCCATGGTGCCGAATCCGCCCGGATAGGCAACCAGCGCCACGGCGTATTTCATGAAGCAGACCTTGCGGAGGAAGAAGTAGCGGAAATCCAGTTTCACGTTCTGATAGGGATTGGGGTGCTGTTCGACGGGAAGTTCGATATTCAGTCCCACGGAGACGCCCCCCGCCTCCGCCGCGCCCTTGTTGGCCGCTTCCATGATCCCCGGGCCGCCTCCGGACATCACGCCGTAGCCGTTCTTCACCAGAAGGGCGGCCAGTTTTTCCGCGCTCTTGTAGGAAGGGTGGGAGGGTTTGGTGCGGGCGGAACCGAAAATGGGCACAAGGACCTGATAATCGGAGAGGGCATCCATGGATTCCACCAGCTCCGACATGATGACGAAAACTCTCCAGGTATCCTTCACGGTCCGGTCGTACAGCGAAATATTGGGTTCCACTTTCATCTGGGCCAGTCTCGGGATAGGTTTTCTTGCTGTCATTTGTCTCTCCTTTGCGAAATGATTCATCCGTTTTCCGTTCGTGAACTCGGCGTTTTGCGTTACTTTAAGGCAAAGAAACGAAATTGTCAAGGCGTCAAATTTGATTTTTGCAAAAAAACTGTTATATTATTGCCCGGAAGAGAACGGAAAACCGAAAAAAAGGACAAGGCAATGCAGCGGGAAAAATCCATCCGTCTCGCGGAAACGGTAAGAAGTTTTGCCGGAAAACATGTGGCCGTCGTGGGCGATCTCATGCTGGACACCTACACCTGGGGCAAAGTAAGCAGGATCTCTCCGGAAGCGCCCGTTCCCATCGTCCAGACCGTGAAAACCACCTTCTGCCCCGGCGGAGCGGCCAACGTGATGCGCAATATCGTCTCTCTGGGGGCGAAGGCTTCCGCCTTCGGCATCGTCGGAAACGACCACACCGGGGACGAACTCCGGGAGC
>JAGAEF010000150.1 GCA_017613255.1 Lentisphaeria bacterium | reverse complement strand
TTCTCCCGACCGCGCGGGAATTACGGAAATGAAATTCGTGGAAGGGTTCTTCCTCTTCTGGGAAGGTCTGCGCAAAAGATTCCCCGACATGTTCATCGACAACTGCGCCGGCGGCGGAAGAAGGCTCAACTACAAGTCGGCAGCCTTCTCCTTCCCCCTCTGCCAGAGCGATTTCGCCTGTTATTCCACCTATGAAGTGGAGTGCGTCCAGCTGGAAAATCAGATTCTGGACGACTGGCTGCCCCTCCACGGGACGTTGAACTGGGGCGAAGAGGATCTCTACCACGCGGCAAGCGGCATGGGCGGCGGATACTCCACCAAGATCTGGCAGTACAACGGACGGGAGCCGAAGGAGGATCACGATTACGAAGCCCACCGCAAAATTCTGGAATGGGGCCGGATGCTGAGGGATATGCATCTTGCGGGAGACGTCTATCCTCTGGTGGAATCTCCCGAACAGGATTTTTCCAAATGGAACGGCCAGCAGATCCATGATCCGCAAAACGACTGCGGCATGGTCCAGATCTACCGGCGCAAGGCAAGTCCGGACCCGGATTTTCAGCTGGATCTCACGGGGCTCAAGGAGGAGGCCGTCTACGAAACGGAGTTCTTCACAGGGGAACGCCGGAAACTTTCCGGAAAGGAGCTCAAAAACCTTTCCGTCCATCTGGAGTTGCCCCGCGCCTTCCAGTTCCTCCGCTACAGGCGCATTTCGTAACATCAAAAAAAGGAAGCCGAAATGACATTCAGAACCCCCTTTCATCTCTGCGGCGGCAAGGTGCTGGACAAAGAGTATTGTCCCATCCTCCTGCGTCCGAAACGGTTCCGACTCACCTCCGACCGGAAGGAGATGGAAAACTTCCTTGCCGAGGCGCAGAAAGAGGACATCGATCTCATCCATGCGGAATTTACGGAAGGATTGCTCACTTTGCCGGACGGCTCGCTGAAGGAGGGGCCCGCTCTGGAGCTTCTGGACGATTTCATGGAAGAATGTTTTCAAAAGGGGATTCTATCTCGTTTTCACTCCCGTTACGGAAAAGATCCGCACCCCCGACGGATGGAGCGAAAACGCCATCCGGGAGGACGAACCCATCTTTGCCGAGCGGTATCTGGATGCCCTCTTCCGGCATGTGAATTTCCGCAGCGGCAAACGCTTTTTCGAATACGAAAACCTTGCGGGGATCGAATACGTTCTGGCGCTGGAAACCTTTACGCCCAAACGGCTCTGGGGCTACATCCATCATCTGGGGTGCTTCGTCCGGCATTACTTTCTCGATCAGATCCCGGAACTGGTTTTTCTGGACCGGGGGGAGATCCCCGAAGAGCTGAAAAAGGTCATCGACGGGTTTACCCAGCTCCAGAAAGTCCACTGGTTCCCGGATCCGGAAAAATTCAGGATCCCCCCGAAACTTCCGGGGATCCCGCAGGGGGTCATGACCGCATACGTCAGGGAATCGGGTTCCCCCAGCTTTCTCCCCTGCCCCGTTGCCGCGGCAGCCTCCAAATCCCCGGGCAGCGCCGATCCCCGGGCCAACGGCGGAGCGGAGGGGTTCGTGACTCTGGAGTCCGCCGTTTCCGCCGATTTTCTCATCGATTTTCCCTGCGAGGTCAAAAGCGCGAAATTCCGCCCCTCCCTGCGGGAAAACGTTCCTGTGGAAATCGCGGGAAAAAGCGTCTCCTTCACCCTGCCGGGAAGCCGCTACGGCGTGCTGGAAGTCAATTACGGCGTTCCGGACTTGCCCCATTTCACGCTTTACACCTTTCTGGATCCCGTCATTCCCGGCCCGGAAGAGGCGCTGTGGCTGGAGGAGGGCGTGCATGAAAAGACAGACTTCTGCATGGCGAAAACCATCGCCTTCAAACCCGGAGTGCACTTTTTCCCGGAGGAGCGTCTGCATCCCGTTTCGGGTCATGACATTTACCTTGCCCCCGGAGCGGTGCTCAAGTGCGGACTGGCATGCGAAAAGGGGGAAAACATCCGCATTTACGGCAGCGGCATTTTCGACGGCACGCTGGTGCGCCGCAATCCGGGGGAAAACTGGAAGGGAAGGGCCGACGACGCCTTTGTCCACTTCTTCGAAGGAAAAGACATCGTATGGGACGGGCCGATGATCTTCAATTCGCCCTTCTGGAACATGGTCCCGGAAGGGACGAAAAATCTGACCATCCGGCACCACAAGGCGGTCACCTGGGCGGTGAACTCCGACGGCGTCCAGCCCCGTTCCTGCGTAGATCTCCTTATCGAAGACTCCTTTTTCAAGTGCTCCGACGACGCTATCGCCATCAAGACCCGCCGGGATTCCGGAATGCACTCCCACCATATCACCGTGCGGAATATCGTGACCTGGAACGATGCGGGAAGCGCGCTGGAGATCGGGCACACCTCTCAGGGAGACCTGCTGGAAGACGTGGTGTTCGAAAATATAGAGGTCGTGCGCACCCCCGGCGGATTGTGCCATATCTATCTCATCGACCACAGTGAGATCCGGAACGTAAGGTACGAAAACATCTACAGGGAGTGCGCTCTTTCCGCCGCGCCGGAGATCTCGTTTACCATCACAAAGAATCTTTATTCCACGGACGAGACAAGGGGGCATATCCGGCATATCCTGCTGAAAAATCTCCATGTGGAGGGGGATTTCCACGGGGCTGCTCTGCAGGGATTCGATGAGGAACACCGCATCGAAGATGTTTCCGTGGAGGGCATCTGTGTGCACAACGGGGACAAGGTGGAAAAATTTTCGGACAGGATCCCGTACAAAAAGAGGGAATTTGCCGACGAGATCCGCTTGATTCCGTAACGGAACTTTATTTCCCTTCCGAAAAAGGAAAATATCGGAACGGCAAGGGTTATCCGCCTGTTTTTCCTTGCTTTTTCCCTTTTCGGGGGTAGTATTGTAAATAAAGTTCTGCAAAAATGAAAAGTCATGGTATATTTAGTTAACCCAAAAACTAACCCAGAAAGGGACTACACCATGACCAAACAAAATGTAGCACGGAATTTGGAAGAAGTCAAAGGGATTTTCACGGAA
>JAGAEF010000149.1 GCA_017613255.1 Lentisphaeria bacterium | reverse complement strand
AAGCGAAAGATTTGCAGGCCCTGCCTGGGCTGTGTCCTTTCGGCGCCATTGAAATTGTCGACGGAAAA
Source organism: Lentisphaeria bacterium (assembly GCA_017613255.1). Taxonomy (GTDB): domain Bacteria; phylum Verrucomicrobiota; class Lentisphaeria; order Victivallales; family UBA1829; genus RGIG5327. Next base: position 3,681 of record JAGAEF010000149.1, on the reverse strand, counting down.
CTCTCTATTTCCTCCGGATGCCGCATGTGCAGAAACTGCATCAGACGGGGCGACGGGGTGTTCGAGCTGTCCGAGGAAAAACCCGCCGCAACGGTCGACAAATCCTCCTGGAGCGGCATTGCGGTCATTGCCGAAGTGGAGGAGGGCGCGATCCATCCCGTCTCCTTCGAACTGCTGGGCAAGGCCCGGGAACTTGCGGGAAAGATCGGACAGAAGGTCTATGCGCTTCTCATCGGAACGGGGGTGATTCCTCTTGCCCGGCGGCTGGCCGAATACGGAGCCGACGCGGTCCACGTTTACGATGAGGAGGCGTTCCGCCATTTCCGCATCGAGCCCTACGCGGCCGCGGCGGAAGATTTCATCCGGAAGGTCCGCCCCTGCGCCGTGCTGGTGGGCGGCACTCCCGCCGGGCGCTCCCTTGCGCCCCGTCTTGCCGCCCGCTTCCGCACCGGACTTACCGCGGACTGCACGTGTCTGGACATCTCCCCTTCCACCGATCTGGACCAGATCCGTCCCGCTTACGGGGGCAACATCATGGCCCACATCAATACGCCCCGTCACCGGCCCCAGTTCGCCACGGTCCGGTACAAGATCTTTTCCATTCCCCCCAAAAGGGAGGTAAAGGACTTTCCTCTCGTCCGTGGGGAGCTTCCCGAAGAAAAGAAGCGCTCCGGCATTGAGATCCTGCACGCGGAACTCAAAGAGCGCGTCCGGGGGATCGAAGAGGCGGAAGTCATCGTGGCCGCCGGAAGGGGCGTCAAAAAGGCCGAGGACCTTGCCATGCTTCAGGAGCTGGCCGATCTGCTGGACGGCCGCCTTGCCAGCACCCGGGCGCTGGTGGAAGCGGGCTGGATGGACGCAAGGAACCAGATCGGGCTTTCCGGAAGGACGGTCAAGCCCAAGCTCATCATCACCTGCGGAGTCTCCGGCGCCATCCAGTTCGTGGCGGGCATGAACGGCGCGGAAAAAATCATCGCCGTCAACAGCGATCCGGAAGCCCCCATCTTCCAAGTCGCCCATATCGGCATTTGCGGAGATCTTTACGAAATCGTTCCGGATCTCATCGACAGGATCAAACAGTCCCGCAGGGAGGCGTAAGTTGAAAGCTAGTTGTTATCAGAAATTTACCGACGAAGACCTGAAAATGTTGCAATCGATCTGCACGGAAGAGAGGGTCATTCCCCGCAGCCGCATCGGCGAAGATTACAGTCATGACGAACTTTCCGGCATCCGGAAATTCCCCGACGTTCTGGTGCAGACAGCCAGCACGCAGGAGGTCTCCCGGATCCTGAAGTATGCCGACAGCCGGAATTTGCCCGTCACCCCCCGGGGCGCGGGCACCGGGCTGGTGGGCGGATCCGTGGCGCTTTGCGGCGGGATCATGCTGGACCTTTCCAAAATGAACCGTTTCCTGGAGCTGGACGAGGAGAACATGACCCTTACGCTGGAACCCGGCGTCCTGCTCATGGACGTGGCCAAATATGTGGAGCCCTTCGGGTTGTTCTATCCCCCCGATCCGGGAGAAAAGACCGCCACCATCGGCGGGAACATCAGCACCAACGCGGGGGGAATGCGCGCGGTCAAATACGGCGTCACGCGGGATTATGTGCGTGGGCTGGAAGTGGTCCTTCCCGGCGGCGAGATCCTGGAACTGGGGGGCAATGTGGTCAAGAACAGTTCCGGCTACAGCCTCAAGGACCTTATGGTGGGGTCGGAGGGCACGCTGGGGGTCATTACCAAGGCCGTACTGCGGCTTCTGCCGCTGCCCAAACACCGGATCAGCCTGCTTGTGCCCTTCCCGGATCTGCCCTCCGCCATCCGGACCGTGCCGCAGATCATCCGGGCCAGTTCCACGCCCACGGCCGTGGAGTTCATGGAGCGGGAGGTCATCCTTGCCTCCGAAGAGTTTCTTGCCCGGAAATTCCCCGACAACAGCGCGGACGCCTATCTCCTGCTGACCTATGACGGCGCGGGGAAGGAGGAAGTGGATCTTGCCTGGCATGCCGCCGCGGAAATCTGTCTGGCGGCGGGGGCGCTGGACGTGTTCCTTTCCAATACGCTGGAACGCAATGAATCCATCTGGGCGGCCCGGGGGGCTTTCCTGGAGGCGATCAAGGCTTCCACCAGCGAAATGGACGAGTGCGACGTGGTCGTTCCCCGCAGGAACGTGGCCGATTTCGTGCTTTTCTCCCATGCTTTGCAGAAGAAGCACAAGATCCGTCTGCGCTCCTTCGGGCACGCGGGCGACGGCAATCTGCATATCTACATCCTGCGGGACGATCTGGACGAAGCTTCCTGGAAAACCCGGCTTGCCGCCGTCTTCGACGATCTGTACGCCAAGGCCGCGGAACTCCGCGGCAAGGTGAGCGGCGAACACGGGATCGGGTTTGCGAAAAAGCCCTATCTTTCCCGTGTGTCCACGCCTGCGGAACAGCGTCTTATGGCGGGCCTCAAGGCGGTCTTCGATCCCCGCGGCATCCTCAATCCGGGAAAACTTGTTCCCGGCGAGTAAGGCGCTTTTTCCCCTGCCCGGGGGGAATCCCCCCGGAACAATATTGCGGAACGCATGCGGATCATTGGAAAGGCTTCTGCATGGCAAGAAGTTCCAGCGCGTCGAAAAGCAGGACCGCTGTCCCGACAGGAAGTGCGACCTATCTGTGTTTGCCCAGTTCGAGAACGAAGCCGGCGAAGTACCACAGAAGTCCCGGAATCACTCCGCCTAAAATAACGGCATACGCGCCTGAAACGGCGGGAAAGGCAACGTCGGACAGATCCTTTTTCATCTTCGATCCCTTTCGTTACGGGTGTTTCTTTCAATAACTAATTATTTTGCAGGATTTTCGCTTGCAAAAAACAAGAGTTGTGTTATATTGTGCCCAAACCAACGGAAAGGAGAATTCCCATGTCCCTCGATTTTGATTCGGCGTTTGCAAAAGAGGTTTATGGCATCATCGAAAAAATCGGCCCGGAAAGTGCCAATGCGGCGGCCCTGGATTTCGCGGGAAAGCATCACTATCCCCAAGACGGCCGCTCCGTTTCCATCGACAAAACCTCCACGACTCTGATGGGAGACGTTCTGGCCGAAACAAAAGACACTCCGGCAGAGGAACTCCGCGAGATGAGAAAATCAAGGGAGGAGGCTTTTCAAGACTTCTGTTACATTTACGGCGGCTACATCGCCTATAAATTGCAGATGAAATGGGAGAACAGCGGATTCGGAGATATCTTCGAAAAAGAGGAATACCTCAGCCTTGCCATAAGACAGGTGGTGGAAGCCCTTGTACGAAGTTTGCAACGGAACGGTTACAAAAAAGGAACGTTTCACCATCTCGTCAATACCGCGATCTGCAATAAAGCCAGGGATGTGACAGACAAGGTCGCCACTTGGAGGAGGGACCACCGGGGAGATATCTCCGTGGAATCGTGCGAAGACATCCTCAACGGCAAGATCGAAATTTCTCTTGAATCCAGTCTGGTTGCTGCCGACCCCGGTGCGGAAGAAGAGAAGGAAATGGATACCGCCAGCATCATGGAAATTGCCAGAATGCTGGGACGCCGCAGCAAGTCCAATGATTACGAAATGTTCCTCATGTACTACGTGAAAGGGCTGAATTACACGGATATTGCCGAGGAGTACGGAAAGTCCGTCTCCACGGTAAGTAACAGGATCAGGATTTTTTT
>JAGAEF010000148.1 GCA_017613255.1 Lentisphaeria bacterium | reverse complement strand
GGAGGGGGACGTGCTGACCGCTCAGCTCTGCGGGACGCTTCTCAAGGCGGACAAAGCATCCACCATTACGGAAATGTTCTGCCCGGACTGGAAGGGCAACCGGATATTCTTAAGCCACATGGGAGAGATGAATCTATCCCTCATGGACCAGAAGCCCTTCCTTTTCAAACGGGGCTGGAAGTTCAGCGACGCGGATGAAATGGCCCTTGCCGCCGGGTGTCTCCGGTCCGGGAGAGCTCTTCTGGTGAATCTGGCTCCGGGCCCGGAAGGAAAATACACGCTTCTGACCGCCCGGATCCGTCTCATCGCCCAGAACGATACGATGCTCAAGGATATGCGGGGATGGTTCACTCCCGCGGGAGGAGAAAGCATCGGAGAGTTTCTGGAGTCCTACAGCCGGAACGGCGGGACCCATCACAGCGTGCTTTCCTATCATGGGGATTTCTCCATGCTTGCGGATTTCGCCCACCTCATGGGCTGGGATTTCAAGGTGATCGGGAAGGTCGGGTAACGCTTTTCCCGCTCCTTTTCCCGCAGGGAAACAAAAAAGCCGGCGGTCCGGATCGGACTGCCGGCTTTCCTTTGTTGGAAAAGGTCTTTTATTTGGCCTTCTTTGCCTCGGCCTTGGGAGCGGCCTTTGCGGCGTCGGCCTTCTTGGGCTCGGCCTTGGGGGCCGCCTTGGCGGCATCGGCCTTTGCGTCAGCTTTTGCATCGCTCTTGAAGGGAGGGATCACCACGTTGAGGTCCTTCTTCATGCCGTCGATGCAGCTCTTGAGCTGTTTTTCCAGCGCCTGAGCGGTCAGATCTTCCTTGATGGCGGTCTTGAGCTTGGCGTCAAGAGGAAGGATGGAGGCCTCTTTCTTGGAGTGGAGCTTGATGATGTGATAGCCGAAGGGGCTCTTCACCACGTTGGAGATCTCCCCGTCCTTCAGGGCGAAGGCGGCATCGAAATACTCCTTGACCAGCTGGCCTTCCGCCATTTCGCCCAGCATGCCTTTGGCCTTGGCGGAGCCGCACTTGCTCTCCTTTTCGGCGATGGCACCGAAATCTGCGCCCTTGCGGATCTGGGCAAGGAGGGACTCCGCTTTCTCCTTTGCGTCCTTTTCCTGTTTGGGCGTTCCGGCTTTCCCGGGCTCAGCCGTGGCGGTGATGAGGATATGGGAGGTGGTGACGGTGCGGGGCTGTTTGAACTTGTCCTTGTTGTCCTTGTAGAATTTTTCCACTTCCGCATCGGTGACCTTGATCTTGCTCTTCAGGTTCTTTTCCACCCAGAGATTGATGGCGGACATATTGATGATCTCGGGATTGGTGGTGAACTCCTTTTTCAGATCATCCATGGTTTTCCCCTGCTTGGCAAGTTCCTTTTTCAGCACTTCCATCTGGGCGGGAGGAATGGCTTTGAGCTTTTTTTCGAACTCTTCCGTGGCGAGGGCGGCGGAAGGCTTGATCCCCGCTTTTTCGGCGGCGGAAAGAAGGAGCTGCTCATTGACCAGAGTATCGATGGCCATGCGGAACTGCTGTTCCAGAAGGTTTCTGGGCATCTGGGAAAGGAGTTCGGGGGGAACATTGCCCAGCTTCTTGAGGAATTCCGCCTTGGTGATCTTTTTCGTGCCGATGATCGCCACGGGATCGGGCAGGAAGGAAAGAATCTCATCCAGAGACTTCTTTGCCCCCTGCGGGGGGATCAGGCCGGGTTCGCTCTTGGCGGCGGGCACGGGCGTCAGCTGGGCGGTCTTGGTCTGGGGCTGTTCCTGATCGCAGGCGGCGGTCAGCGCCGTGAACGAAAGCGCTACGGCGGCGGACGTGAGGACGGTCCGGAAATGGAGCTTGTTCTGTTTCATTTTGTCTTCCTTTTGTTGTTTCATTGGTTCTATCGAAGTGAACTTGATTTTATTGTGCCGGGGCCTGTCCGGTTTTCTCCTGAAGGAGCTCTATCCCGGGGAAATCCTTTTTCGCCCCTTCCAGAACCGCCAGAAGGACCGGAAAGGCGGGATCGTCTTCCCCCTTGAGGGCAAGAGCATCCGACCAGAGCCCGAAACAGACGCCCCCGTACTCGGCCACTCTGAATCTGGCAAGTTCAGACCGCTTTCTTTCCGCAAAGTTCCTTAATTTTCCGGAAAATTCGATTTTTTTGTCCATCCCTTCCAGTTTTTCCAGATCCTTGCGGAACTGGATGCTGTTCCGGGGCGCCCGCAGGGAAGAAATGAGTTTTTCGATGAGGACGAGGTCGGAAAGGCGTTCGCGCACCTTTTCGGAGGCGGGGGAAGGTCCGTTGAGTCTTTCGTAGCGTTCCACCCGTTTCAGCGCCTCCTCGAACTTGCCGGTTGCGGCAAGAGTATTGATCTCCGTAACGAGGATATTCATTTTCGTGGCAGCTTCCAGTTCGGCGATGAAGGCGCAGGTCTGGTCCAGCGCCTGCAGTCTTGTCACCTTGGGAAGCATCGCCTTGTAGTTCTGCTTTTTGGCCTCCTCGGTGATCTCCAGAAGCAGTTCCGGGTGGGCCTTGGGCATGCTCTGCTTCTTTTTTTCCGAACAGGCGCAGAAGAGGAGAAGAAGAACAAGGACGGAAAGGAGCTTTCCCCCGCAGGCAAAAGTCTGCGGAAGAGCGGAAAGGAAAACGCTTCTTTTACGGTTCATCATCTTTTTCGTCCCGGTAAGAAATCATGCAACACAAGGAACAACTTACTTTAGCAGGATTCCGGGATTTTGCAAATGGAAAAAAGGGGAAAACTTCTTTTTTTTTCCGTTTCCGGAAGATTTCGGAGCCTTTCTCCGTTTTCCCGTGCCGGACCGGAAGAAAAGAGATAAAAATTTTTCTCCCTGAGAAAAAGGAGGGTTGAAAAAACATTTTTGCCGGAATATATTAAGACCCCGTGTTCTGTTTTGTTCACATTTTTTACTCAGGATTCGAGAACGTTCGGAAGGCGGGAAAAGGATGAAAAAGACGGGTTTCGACAACGAAAAGTATTTGAAGGAGCAGTCGGAAGCGATTCTGGCGAGAGCGGAGAAATCGGGCAACAAACTTTACCTGGAGTTCGGCGGCAAACTGGCCTACGACTATCATGCGGCAAGGATCCTGCCCGGATTCGACCCCAACGTGAAACTCAAGCTTCTCCAGAGACTTAAAGACAAGATCGACGTCATCATCTGCATCTATGCGGGGGACATCGAACGCAAGAAGGTCCGGGCGGATTTCGGGATCGCCTATGACGCGGACACCATGCGGATCATCGACTCCCTGCGGGACAAGGGCATCATCGTCCGGTCCGTGGTGGTGACGAGGTACGAGGATCACCCGCTGGTGAACAACTTCATCAACAAGCTCACCCGCCGGGGCGTGCGCGTCTACAAGCACCCGCCCATCAAGGGGTATCCCGCCGACGTGGACCGGATCGCCAGCGACAACGGCTACGGCGCCAACGAATATATCGAGACCACCAAGCCCATCGTCATCGTCACGGGGCCCGGTCCCAGCAGCGGAAAAATGGCCACCTGTCTCTCCCAGGTCTATCATGAGCAGAAGCGGGGGATCATGGCCGGCTACGCCAAGTTCGAGACCTTCCCCGTCTGGAGTCTCCCCCTGAACCACCCCGTGAACATCGCCTACGAGGCGGCCACGGCGGATATCGGGGACATCAACATGGTGGATCCCTTCCATCTGGAAAAGTATGGAGAGATCGCCGTGAACTACAATAGAGACATCGAGATCTTCCCCGTGGTCAACCGCATCTGCGCCCGCATCATGGGGGCGGAAAACGCCTACAAATCCCCCACGGACATGGGGGTCAACCGGGTGGGCTTCGCCATCACCGACGATGCCGTGGTGCGGGAGGCGGCCTCTCAGGAGATCATCCGCAGGTATTTTCGGTACTGCTGCGACTATCTTACGGGAGCTGCCGACCAGCAGACGGTGAACCGGGTGAAGAACCTTATGGACAACCTCAATCTCAAGGAGACCGACCGGCCCGTGGTCCTGCCCGCCCGGCTTGCGGCGGAAGAGGCGGCCTCCACTCCGGGAAAGGGGAGCGACAATTTCTTCTGCGGGGCGGCTCTGGAGCTTCCCGACGGAACCATCATCACGGGGAAAAACTCTCCCCTCATGCACGCGGCCAGCGCCTGCATCCTCAACGCCGTCAAACGCCTTGCCGGGCTTCCCGACGGACTGCTTCTGCTCTCTCCGGAGATCATCCAGAGCGTGGGATCCTTCAAGAAGGAGATCTGGAAGAGCAAGAACATCAGTCTGGCGCTGGACGAAATGCTCATCGCCTTAAGCGTGAGTCTCCCCGGAAATCCCGCCGCGAATCTTGCCATGAAGTGCCTCAAGGACCTTGCCGGGTGCGAGATCCATCTTTCCCACATGCCCGCGCCGGGGGACGAGGCGGGGCTGCGCAGACTGGGCATCAATCTGACCGCCGACGCGAAATTCGCCAGCAGAGATCTGTTCATAGAGGGGTTATTATGAAATTTTTCGATCCGAACGATTATTCCGGCACGGATACGGAAAAGATCCAAAGTGCCGTTGCCGACGCACACAGGGAAGGTTCCTTCGTCCGCATGGGGAGACGCCGGAAAGATGAACGCTCTTCCCGGGATTTCTGGCTGATCGATTCGGCCATTCTCCTTCCGGAAAACATGACCTTCATCCTCTGCAACACGAAGATCAAGCTTTCCGACGCTTCCAGAGACAATTTCTTCCGCAGTGCCAACTGCCCGCTGCATTCCGACGGGACGGCGCCCGACGAGATCTCCAACATCCACCTCATAGGGGAGGGGAAAGCCGTTCTGGAGGGGGCCGACCACCCCCGTTCCTCCGGGGACAGCAACAAGACTCTGGGCGTGCAGAAGATCAAGCCCTATCCTCCCGACGGGCCCGACGGAAGTCACCGGATGACCTACGGCACGGACGCGGGCAAGGAGGGCGAAGTGCAGAAGGGGGACTGGCGCAACATCGGAGTCCTCTTCGTCAAGGCAACGGATTTTTCCATCGAAAATCTTACCATCCTCCGGCCCCATTGCTGGGGGATCTCTCTGGAGTACTGCCGGAAGGGAGTCGTGCGGGACATCGAGTTCGAAACGCGGGAATACCGGATGGTGGACGGCGTTCAGGAGCGGATGCTCAATCAGGACGGTCTGGACCTGAGAAGGGGATGCAGCAACATTCTCATCGAAAACATCTACGGCAACTCCGGGGACGATCTCATCGCCCTCACTTCCATAGGCGCCAAGGTCCGTCCTTCCGGGCAGTTCGGTTTCACCGAGTACCTGGGCGGGACCGAGAATGTCCGGGAGCAGGATGTCCACCATATCACCATAAGGAACGTGCGGGGCTGTTCCTACGGAGGGTATTTCGTCATCCGCTTCCTCAACCAGAGGGGGGTGAGGATGCACCACATTTTCGTGGACGGGCTCTTCGAAAACGCTCCGGAAGGCCATTACGGCTCGGCGGCCATCAAGATAGGCGCTCCCAATTATGCCGGTTCTGCGGCGCTGGGGGAGACCTGGGGGTTCCATATCCACAACGTCTGCACGCAGGCGAGAAGAGGGATCTATTTCGGCGCCCCCTTGAGCGATTCGGTCATTTCCGACGTGCTCTACTTCCGGTACAAGGAGGAGCATTGCGTCACCAGCCACCACGGGGAAAAGGAGTATGAGCTCCCCAACGTGGTCTTCCACAATATCCAGGTCATGGATATGTTCGAAAAGAAGTAATTCTCTTTTCCGGACGGACAAAAAAATTCCCGGCACGGTTTTCGGCCATGCCGGGAATTTTTTATTGTGAGGAAGCTTCTTACTTTCTTATGATGGAAACATCATCCAGAATGCAGAAGTCCTCCTTGCCCCGCACGCTGAAGATCAGCTGGGTGAATTCGTTTGCCTTGACGGTGAAGGCGGCGGAATAGAGCTCGCCCTTTTCCGTAAGTTTCACTTGCGTGATCCCTTCCGTACGGATAAATTTATTCCCCTTTTTGGGAATGACGGTGAACCGGGCATTGCTGACGTAAAGCGTCCCCTTGCCGGAGGCCCGGAAACTGATCTCCACTGGAGCGTCTTCCCTGGGCATGAAGATCCCGCCGTAGGGGATCTGGCGCAGATCGCCGCCGGGGACGAGTTTGAAGGCATAGTTCCCGCCGGGAAGGGAGATCAAGTCCCCCTTGCCGTGGCGGCCCCAGAATTTGGGATCGCCCTTCTTGTCCTTGCCCTCTTCGAAGGAGCCGTTCTGCACGATGGGGTTCCCGATGACCAGCGGGCGGTAGTCCACCCGGGTGTGGAAGGCGGAGCCGTCCAGACTCCAGGGACCTGCGTGCAGGCCGTCCTTGATCCTTCTGGAGCGGGCAACGTGCATCTTCCAGATCCCGCCGGGAGCGAAAGTGCCGTCCATCTTCGCCGTGGGAACCTTCATTTCGATGAGGTAAGAGTCTTTCTTCTTCACGGTCGCCACTTTCAGTCCCAGATCCAGGGAAGCATTGTTCCCCGGCTGTTCCAGCTGAAGGACCGTGCCGTCGGGATTGACCACGATCTGATAATACTTCTGGCTGTTGTTCAGCGGGGCAATGAAGATCTCGATGATGTCGTCGGACCAGATCTTCTTGACGCTGGCGGCATCTTTGGCAACGGTCTTCATCTTGTCCATGGCGGGCTCTTTGGCTTCGATGAGGAAGTAGAGATTTTCCTTGTCGGAAAGGATCCCCACGGAAGTGGCCAGCTCCGCGGGAATGGAAGGATGATCCTTGTCGAAGGGGGCAATGAAGTTATTGACGTAAAACGCCTTGCTCCACGCCGCATCGGTGTTTTTTCCATCGATGACGGGTGCCTTTTTGGCCGTGGGCGCGACAAGTTTCCTGCCCAGTTTTTTCCGGTAGGAATCGTTGGTTTCGATCCAGAAGTGCTGAAGGAACTTTCTTTCCAGAGCGATCTCGTTTTCCAGTCTCGCATCCCCTTTGGCAAGGGCGTCGGCTTCGTCGAGAAGTTTCAGGAGAGCTTCCTTTGCGCCGGGCTTCTGGAGGATCTGGGGCGTGCGCTCATCCCCGTGGGGGAACCCGATGCAGCCGCTGGTCTCCTTCCAGAGTTTCCTTCTCAGATCGTTATATTTCTTCATGGCAGGGTAAGCCTTGCCGTAGAAGTCGGACTCCATTTCGGAAAGGGTTTTCCCGAAGTCCAGATCCGGGTTCCAGCTCGCCTTGGTGAAAAGATACCAGAACTGCCACTGATTCCGCATCCCGTAAACGGAGCGGAGGGGATCCTTCTTCATTGCCGGAGCGGCATTGTAGTTGGAGTGGGGGTAGTGGATCTCCTCTTTCCTGCCCAGATGCCCCAGCTTCTTGTAGAGCTTGAGATCCTTGACCAGAACCTCTTCATAGGGCTGATAGCCGTAGGGAACCGCTATGTCGTACTCATAGATGAAGATATTCCTGTTGATCTTCATCCATTCCTTCAGCAGCTCGAAGACCTTCACGTTCCTGCCGCAGGCGGGATCGTCCAGCGCGTGGGCGTAGCAGCGGGCGTGGGAGCAGAAGTAGATGACGGTGCGGGGATCGATCTCCACGCCCTTGGGGATCTCCCGGTAGTTCCAGTAGGCCCATGCCAGAAGTTTCGCATCGGGCAGCTTTTCCCAGACCCGTTTGGCTATGGCCTGGGTGGTGAGATGGAACCTTCTGGTCACGTTGGTATCCGTTCCGTCGTCCAGTTTCCGGCAGTTTTCGCACTGGCACCAGCCCCGGATGGAGTCCGGCGCGCCGAAAAGGTAGGCCACGTTGTCGGTCCCGTAGGTTTCGAAGTGCTTGAGGATGTACTGGTACAGAAGCTCCTGCACTTCCGGATTGGTGATGCAGTGATGGAGCATTTTCGCATCGGTCTGCCGTTTGCCGTCCACAAGGGAGAAGTATTCCGGATGGGTCTTGCCGTACTTCCTGGCGGGGACCGCCAGAGAGAAGGTCAGATGTCCGCCCGTGGTGGTGCGGTTGAGGCGCATGCGCTGTTCATGGAACTCCCGGTACTTCACCATGGTGTCCGTGATCCCCCAGGGGCCGGGGGCCTGGATGCGGTTGTGCCCCGCCCACTCCCTGCTCATGGGGTCGAAGCCGTGGGAGGTGCACTGGTTGGCAAGGCGGTAGGGGAAGCAGGGCGCCTCCACTCTTCCCTCGTCGGGCGCGGAAACGTCCGCCTTTTTCCGGAAGAAGGTGCCCCCTTCGTAAGGAGCATACCATCTCACGCCCAGATACCGTTCCATGAAGTCGCAGGCGCCGTACCATGCGCCTGTTCCCGTGGTTCCCACGATGTAGAATTTGCCGTCAGACGCGCCCATAAAGTAGGCTTCATCGGATTTCGTGGAGGCAAGCTTCTTGCGGATGCTTTCCGGGAGATTCGCGTTTTTGACCGTGGTGATGATCATATTGGCCGGAGCCTTGGAAATATCCGCGCCGGTCACCTCTTTGGTGTACTGGGCGATCTCCTTTGCGCCCAGGGCGAGCCCCGGCTCGTTTCCTTCCGCCTTGATCCCGGAAACGGCGGAAGAATTTTTTACGAGATCGAATCCGGAAAGCAGGAACGGCGCCGCAAGAAGGGCCGCGCTTCCCAGAAGTGCTGCTGTTTTTCTCATTTCATTCTTCCTTCATGGAAAGATTATTTTTTCTCTTCGGCGGCCGGGGCGGGCTTTTCCACGACGATGACTTCATCGATGATCGCTTCGCTGTCCTTGCCCACGCTCATGAGCATCTGGCAGAATTCCCCGGCAATGATTTTGAATTCCGCCTTGTGTTCCTCCTTCTTGTCCGAAAGAGTGAAGGTCACGATCCCGGTGGTGTTGATGAATTTATTGCTTCTTTTGCCGTTTTCCTTGACCTCCTGGGTGAAGTGTGCGTAGGAAACATTCAATTTCCCCTTTCCGGAGGCCTTGACGGTCAGCGTCACATATTTGTCCGTCTTGGGGGTGAAAAGGGCGTTTTTGGTCCCGTAGAGGATCTGGCGCAGGTACCTGCCCGTGAGTTTGAAAGAGCAGGAGCCGTCTGCGTTCTTGAGAACCGTTCCGGCGTTGGCGTCCACGC
>JAGAEF010000147.1 GCA_017613255.1 Lentisphaeria bacterium | reverse complement strand
CATGTATACCCAACCCGACTCCTCTTCCGGGTTCTCGTACAACGTCATGGAATACATCGACGGGGGGAGCCTGCGGAGGATCCTGAAGTCGAACAGGAATCTGCCGGAAGAACAGGCCGTCATCATCGTGGAGGCCATTGCCTCCGCATTGCGCACCGCGGAGGAACACGGCATTGTTCACAGGGACATCAAGCCGGACAACATCATGTTCACCAAGCAGGGGGAAACCAAGCTTGCCGACCTGGGAATAGCGAAAAACGACGAAGAGGACAGCGAACTGACCAAAAGCAACGTAATGATCGGAACCCCCGCCTATCTCCCCCCGGAGCAGGTCGAAGATGCAAAGAACGTCGACATGCGGGCGGATATTTACAGCCTGGGCGCAACCTTCTATGAAATGCTCACGGGACAGCACCCCTATCCGGGCAGAAGCACATACGAAATTCTGCACAAATTGTTTACCGACCCGGTTCCGGATCCCCGGAAAATCAATCCGGGCGTTTCCGCGGCCACGGCCGCCATCGTCATGAAAATGCTGGCCAAGGATGCCAAGGACCGCTTCCAGTCCGCGGGGGAACTGCTGGAGACGATGGACCGGACATTCCCGCCCCATACGGCAAACGAATCCGCCGATCTCATCAAAAAACTGATTGCCGGAAACTGCGAAAACAATACGACGTTCCATTCCGGGATCTCCTCCGTTCCCTTTATGAAACGCAAGCTGTTCAGGAAGATCCTGAAATGGGTGGGCCTTTCGCTGCTGTTCTGCGGGTGCTGTCTGGGAGTGTTCTATTATCTTCTTCACAAATCGGGCATCCTCCGCCGGCCGGAGGACCAGACTCAGGTGTCCTCCAGAAGGACGTCACGGCAGAATCAATATGTTCTGGAGATAAAGACGACGCCGGATTCGGAGATCCGTTTCCTGTTTCCGGACGGGCTTTCCAGCGTGTACTATTCGGATCAGGACGGGCTGCTCAAGATCCCGGGACTGCAGGCGGGGAACTATCAGGTCAGCATTTCCCGGAAGAACTACCGCAGTCTCACAAGGAACATTTCGCTGCAGGGCAGCATGACGCTGGATATGCCCATGACCCCAGACTTGAAGGAACTCATCGTTCAGGCCCTCCCCGGCACCATGGTGAAGGTAAGCGGTGCGGAAAACCGGGAACGGAGCATAGTCGTCCCTGCAACGGGAATAGCCGTCTTTCCCGGGCTGAAGGAGGAAACCTTGAGCATCCAGACGGAACTGCAGGGGTGGGAAGCTTACAACAGGACGATCCTTCTGGACAAGGACCAGAAAATCCGGATAGTGCAAAAGCGCAGGCAGGTTACCCTGACGGTCCGGACGGCGCCTTTCGCCGAAATCCTGCTGAAACAGGACGGCAAAAAGACCCATTCGGGCAAGGCGAATTCCCTGGGGGTGGCCGTGATCGACGAAATCCCCACGGGCCGGTACACCGTTTTCGTTTCCGGCAAAGGCTGTCATGACAGGGAGATCGTCTGCAGTCTGGAGAGAAACGACAATGTGGACATCGAACTGAAAAAGATCACCTACAGCCTCAAGATCAATGCCGCACCCGATACGCAGATCATGCTCTTTCTGGATCACCGCCTTCTGGGAACCTACCTTGTTCCGGAAACCGGCTGGCTGCACCTGACCGATATGGCGCCGGGCAACTATGCCATTGCGGCGGAAAAGAAGGGAATGCTGGGCAAGCGTCTCATCGTTTCGCTGGATCAGGACCGCTCCGTCGACTGCCGTCTGACAAAAACGCTGCCCGGAGCGGCGGCGGGAACTTCCCGTCAGGTTTCTCCGGGCAGGGATTCGAAGGGAACAGCCCTTTTCCCGTCGGGGACACCTTCTCCCGCCGTCGTGCAGACGGGTACGATCAAGGTCTATTTTCTGGCGTCCGCGGAGCTTATGAACATCGTTGCGAAGGACGGCGTGGAAATCACCGTCGGGGATCAAACCTGGTCCAATATCCGCAAGTTCCCGTGGAGCCAGCAAATCACGGCGGGGAAATACCGGATCCGCGCAAAAGCCGCCGGGATAAGGGAACTGAGCATCCCGCAGTTCGTCGTGAGGGCGGATCGGGAAAACGAGTGTCTGCTCGAACCTGTGGTGCTGCCTTCCGTCGTGCGGTTCGTTTCCAACCGCAAGGAAACGAATATCGCCTTCGGCGAGCTTTCCTGCAGTCCGGAAGAGGAAAAACCCTGCGAAACATTCCGCGAGTATACGGTCACGGCCGTCTACAGGGGCGAAAAAATCACCAAAAAATTCCGGAGCATGATCCCGGGCGGCAAGGTGCAGCTGGAATTCTTCTTTGCCGACAGGAAACACCCCGGACAGAAGCAGTACGAAGAGGGCATGAAACTCTTTTCCGACCGCAAATACGAAGAGGCCTTGAAAAAGTTCGTTCCCGTGGCTGAGGCGGGTCACGCCGGGGCCGCCCGGAAGGTCGCGGAAATTTATGAACGCGGGCTGGGAATGTGGTTCTCCAGTTCCTCGGAAGCCATGAAATGGTACTGGAAAGCGGCGGAAGCGGGGGATCAGGAGGCCGCTCTCAAAGTGGCCAGAGCCATCGATCAGGGAGACTGCAAGGGGACCGCATCGCAAATGCTCCATTTTTACCTGACGGCCGCGGCCTTGAAGCATCCGGATGTCTTCTACAGAATTTCCACCATTTACAGAAACGGGGACAGGGAGGTTCCTCAGGATGACGGGAAAGCCCTTCACTACCTCCGGCTGGCCGCGGAGGGGGAACACCCGGATGCCATGTTCGATCTGGGGATACGGTACGAAAGCGGACACGGCGTTACGTTCAATATCCAAACCGCCTTGAAATGGATCAACAAAGCCGCGGATGCCGGCTGCGAAAAGGCGATACGCTACAGAAGCAATCTCAACCCATAACTTTAAGGAGTACGGAAAATGAAAATCATGAACGGGCTTTTTGCCGGAGGAGGGATCGCGCTGCTTCTTGTCGCAGGAGGCTGCGGGAATCATATCCGTTTCCTGGACAACGTGTCCCAGGAAGACAACAGAAAAGTCCTCAGCGTCAAATATGAACTGAAGCTTACCCCGGAGGTGATCCGGGAGGCTTCCTATCATGTCGAGATCCAGAAAATGGAATCCGTGGAAGTCAAAAAATTCCAGGTGAGGACGATCAAATCGATCGTGACGCCTTATCAGGGCTGGCGGGAAATCTATGAGGTTCCCGCGGGCATACTGCTTCTCCCCGTTTCGATCGGTTCCCATCTGCTTTTCATCTGCTCCATCGGGATCCTGCCTTACGATATACCCAAATCCATTACGGACCTTTCCTTCACCGGCATGAATCCGCTTCTCAACTGGGAAAGCGAGGAACGCTCCGAAGAGAATCTCGTTTCGCTGGACCGCAAAATGCTCAGCGATGCCACGGAAAACATCAAAACGCCGTTCGCGCAAAAGGAGATCATCGTCCGTTCCGGAACGCAGAGCAGAAAGTATATCACGGACGATTTCGGAGGATTCGATCTTCATTTCCTGGCCCTGTCCGCCGCGGAGACCTTCTTCCCTTCCGCAAGAAAAGTCTCCTTCTCCACGGCTGCCCCTCCGGAAAAAGAGCTCAAACACATTATCCTGACCAGAGATTACCTTGCCCGTTTGCTGTGGACCAGGGCCAAGATCAATGCCTACCGCATGAATCCCTCCGGAAGCGAACTGTTTTCCACGGTGATTTATCTGGAGAAAAACGGATTCGAACAGCTGGGATATTCTCTCGAGGAAACCGAGCTGGAGAGAATGAGCGACAACAAGAAATTCCTGGAAGATTTCAAATCTGCCGCACAAAAATGATCCTCCCGGGAAAGTTCGGATGAAATTTCCCGAAGTACAACACCTCATGCTGGCGGGAGAATGGCAGGGCAATGGGAATTCTGGAGCGGATTTCCAGACGGTATCCCGAAGACGCCGACGCGCGGAGACTGCAGGAGATCTGCCGGACGATGCTGGGGATTCAGTCCGCCTGCAGACCCGGGGGAGACAAGGGTTCGGATCTGCGCACCGTCCTGAAAGTCCGGTTCCGGGAATTTCTCCGCGGTTCAAGCGGCTTGATCGCCCGGGGCCTTTCCGGACTTCCGGAACCCTGGAAGGAGAGGCTGGGGTACGGGAAATGGCTGCAATGGCAGGAAACTTTT
>JAGAEF010000146.1 GCA_017613255.1 Lentisphaeria bacterium | reverse complement strand
GCAGTTTGATCGGTTTCCCATAATGGCGGAACGTCAGGCGGACCAGACGGAAGCCGCGGTCCACCATATAGGTGCCCACCGTTTGAAAGCCCGCTTTCAGAATATAGCGGTCGCTCAGGGTGTAGCTGGGATTGGTGGCGGTGTGGTCGCTGCGGAGCCGTTCTTCCTTGAAGAGCGCCTCTTCATGGGCTATATCCAGCACCGCGCCGGAGGGGGCTTCCAGTTCGATTTCCAGCCGTCCGGAGATCATCCTTCTGAAGTCGAAGATCACGGTCAGCCCGCCCTGATCCGGCGGGACGGGCAGCGTGACGGCGTGCGTCCCGCCCAGAGTAAGTTCCTGCAGCGCTTCCGCCACCTCTTCCGGGACGGGAGTATGGGGTTCGGCGTCGGCAAGTACGGCAATCCTTTTGTCCCGCAGATCCATTTTGGGGACCCATGCGGGAAAGAGACTTTCCCCCGGGACATATTCCCGTTCCAGCGGATGCGGCATATCGGCGGGGAGAAGCTTGCGCAAAGAGACCGGGGAATCTTCCGGAAGGACCTTTGTTCGCACTTTCCGGAACTTATTCTCCTTTCTCAAGTCCCGCCATTCGCAAAATCCCTGCTGCATGGTGTAGAACGGGGGATCCTCCGGCCATTCCCGGTCCTGCACGGCCGTCTCCCAGTCGGCATCGCTGCCGAAAAGGCCGCATTCCACCCGCAGAGCGGCCTGCACAGGCACATCCCGTCCGGTGGGGACGTTCATGCACAGAACTTCCGCCTTCAGGGTGTTGCGTCCCTTCCGCAAATGGTCCGCCAGCTCGTAAACATCGTAAAAATGGATATGACTCGAACCCCGTGCCGGACCGCGTCCTATCGTGATGCCGTTGAGGAAGAGGAGATAGTAGCTCTCGCAGGCGATCTCCAGTTTCAGCGTTTCCGGGAGTTTCGTTACCGTAAAGGTTTTCTGCGCGAAAAAGTGACAGTTCTTCCTTGTTGCGGCGCCCTCCGGCGAGATCCAGAAACTTGATCCTTTCTTCATGATTCTCCGTATTCCCCCGGCACGTTTCAATACTCGAACACGATCAGCGCATAGCCGACGATCAGCGGGATTTTGACCGTGCAGTATCCGTCTTTCTGTTCCATGGGGAGTTCTTTTCTGTCCGGGGCCAGATACGCTTTCCGGACTCTTTTCCCCTCCGTGCGCAGGGCTATTTCCGTATCCGACAGCGTGATCCGGTCTTCCACGGCGCTGGCCTTGCCCCTTCCTTCCGGACAGTAGGCAAGAATGTGCAAGAGTTCCATATTCCCTTTTTTCTGCACGAAAGCCCGGGCGAAACTGGGCAGGGTCGAAGACCGGATTTTCCAGTTCGGCTCCAGCGCGCGGAGGGCGTTGCCCAGGAGTTCCCGCAGCTGTTTGGGCGCCCGTTTTCCGTAGCCGGAAAAGAGTTCCCCGCTGATGTAAAGGATCTGTTCGTTCCGCAGGAGGAAGGGCTCATCGGTCACCTTTTCCGGCGGGTTGTAATAGTTCGAACGCAGGCCGTCCCAGCCGGAAAAAAGGTACGGTTTCACCAGAAACATTTCCGTTTTGGCATTTTCCGCTTCCTGCACCAGAGAGCCGGAAGCATACACGGAAAGCGGCATGGAAGGAAGCCCTTGTGCCAGCTCGCCCGCGGGCAGGAAATAGAGAGGATCGTAAGAAACCGGTCCTTTATAGATTGCAGGCCATTGGGGAATCACGAACTTTTTCCCTTCCGGATCCAGTCCGGACCGGGATGTAGCCAGAATTTTTCCGCCTTTTTTCAGGTGTTTTTCCACCCGTTGGGCGATTTCCGGCGTGAAAATTACATCGTCGGGGAAGATCAGAAGGTTGTAGCGGTCCCAGGAGGCGAATTCCGAAACCAGATCGAACTGGATCTTGAGCTCGGTGAGCATCCGCACGGCGGAATCCACGGCATTTCCGGTGGGGCGGTACTCTTCTTCCTTCACCGGGTATACCAGCGCGATTTCCGGAGAGTTCACCGCATCCAGCACCCATTCGTCGTACTGCTGCATCCTGCCGAAAACTTCCCGGATGCGGTCGAATACGGGCAGATCCAGTTCTCCCCGGGGATGGAAATGACTGCCGATATCCGGTCTCACGCCGTTGGCCGCGCCGTAGAAGAGATCGTATTCCAGACTTTCCGCCGTGCGCAGTCCGCCGAAATCCCCCCAGTCGTTGAAGCGTCCGGTCATGCCCAGAACCGGTTTATTCCCTGCCACGGTCCGAAGGTAAAGCGCATTGGCCGTGAGTCCTTCATAACCGTACAGAGCCGGGAGACATTCACACTCCAGATGGCTTTCCATATTTATGGCCTCTTCCGCCGGACGCCCGTTGAAATACAGAAAAGAGTCCGGCTTGACCTTGCGGATCATTTCGGTAAGTTCCGAGCAAAGCCGCCTCACCGAGAACAGACCGAACTTGTGCACGGAGGCCGGATCCGTGGGATCGATTCCCTTTTCCCGCATCTCCTTTACGCAGTGCGGGCAGATGCACGAGGGCGCGGCAAGACAGTCGAAAAAGAACCCGTCCACGGGATAATCCGCCAAAAGTTCCCGCACCATCTCCTTGAGGTGCTCTCTGTAGGGGGAATTGTAGCAGGCGGCCCGGACTCCGGGATTGTTGAATCCGGTGAACCCTTCATAGCAGTGGTAGGAATCCCCTTTGATTTCGATGGACATCCAGTCCCTGTGCTGAAGAAGCTCTTCGTCGCTGAAATAGCCGTTGAAATAGACGCTGAACCTGATCCCCTTCCTGCGGCAGGCCTCTCCGATGGAACGGATCATATCGAACGTTAGAGAAGGATGACGCTTTCCGCACCGGGTATCGTAATAGGCGTTGCCCTGATTGCATCTTGCGTGCCAGGTGATGAAATCCACCCCGCAGGATTTCACCTGATCGGTGAAGGCTTCCGCATCGAATGTTTTTCCCACATCCGGGATCTCCGTGGAGGTGTGGAAATCGAAAAAGAGCGCGTACTTGAATTTCGTCATTTTTGCGCTCCTTGTTTTCCCTGCCGGGCGGCAGGCGTTTTTTTCACCGCTTTTCCCTCTTTGGAAACGGCGGCTTTTTGTGCCGGACGGGAAGGGCGCAGGATCACGATGGAGGTGGAACCGCAAAGATCGTCGTACTGGCTTTTCCTCTCATAGGCGGAGAGGAAGAATTGATACGCCCCGGCAGGAAGCTCCGCGGAAACGGTATCGCCTTCGATTTTCGCGGGCATTCTGTTCCACTGCCGTTTGTAACAGACCTTTTCCCGGGAATCCGTGTAACAGAGTTCCGCGTACTGGATCCCCATGCCCGGATCGAGGACCTTTGCGCTTACACGATTGCCTTTCCGCGTGATATCCGAAAGTTTCGGCAGCCCCGGTTTCCCCTGTGTGAAATGGGCCGCCATCCGGCTGCAGGAGTCGAACAAAAATCCCACATGACTGTGGGGCAGGCGGATGACCATGGACTTGTTTTCCAGCTTCGGGCACTCTTCGAAGGCAGCTTCCAGCGTTTCCGGAGTGACATTCCGGTCATTGGTGCCGCCCACCCAGTAAAGGGGGATTTTCGCGGCATGGTGAAAGCGTCCGTTGATGAAGGCGTTCGAGCGGGACTTGACGTCTCCGCAATAGATCTCCACGCCGCCCTTGAACCGGTCGTCCACCGCGGCGACCATGGCTCCGTACCAGCTGCCCCAGGAAAGCCCCACGAAGGCCGTTTTTTCCGGATCGACCTCGTCAAGCGACCGGAGAAGGGAGTGGCACAAAATCATATTGGCCACGTTCGCCACATGGTCCTGACGTTTCCCTCCGGGCAAGGGGACTTGCCCCTTTCCCTCCTGCACCGGCCGCTGGTTGTACCAGTCCAGAGCGATCACCGCATAGCCTTGTT
>JAGAEF010000145.1 GCA_017613255.1 Lentisphaeria bacterium | reverse complement strand
GCAACAACGACTGCACCCAGTGGTGCCAGTGCGAAAACTGCAGAAAAGTGGACCCCGAAGACGAGGCGGAGGCGAATCTTGTGGCCACAAGATACTGGACCTTTGCCAAGGCGCTTCTGGACGAGGCCCAGAAGGTCTGCCCCGATCTGAAAGTTCTGGGGAGTTCCTATCAGAACTTTTCCATGCCGCCCACGGGGACAAAGGTGGACAAAAGGGTGAAACTTGTCTCCCTTGCCAACTTGCGCCGCTGCTGGAAGCACGCGTTGGACGACAGAAACTGTCCCACGAATTGCTGGTTTTACAAGTACAACAAGGTCTGGAACGATTTCGAGATCCCCTGCCGCCCCTACGAAATGTTCACGCAGGCGGGCAAGGAGTTCATGCCCAACGAGAGAAAGGTCGTGGAGGCCCTGAAGTATTACCGGAAGAACATGCCCCATATCATCGGACTGAATTCGGAAGTCTGCCCTCCCGACGGGATCTACGGGAAGCGCTGGAAAACCTACGGCGTGCTGAACAACTGGCGCATGATGTGGCAGACCATGTACTTGAGCGCGCTTTTCCACTGGGACGTGGAAAAGGATTTCGAAAAGGAGTATGAGGAGATCAACTCTCTCTTCTACGGAAAAGGCTGGGAAGGCGGTATGAGGGAGTTCCGCAAAGAACTGGAGAAACTCTATCTCAACAGCGGCGGGTGCTGGGGATACGGCTCCTGCTCTCCTCTGGGGAAACTTCTGGACGTTCCGGGGGCAGCGGAAAAGTTGCTCGCCCTTCTGGACAAGGCGGAAAAGGCCGCGGAAAAGGACCCCGACCCCCGGGCGCTTGCCAACGTGAAAAAGGACCGCGAATTCTTCCAGAAGAACTGGATGGGCGCCTATGAGGAGTTCACGAAAAACTACCGGGAGATCAAGGCCTATCCCCTTCAGGGAAAAATCGTCATCGACGGAAAACTGGATGAACCGGACTGGAAGAGCGCCGATACCGTAACAAGGTTCACCAACGTGTTCAAGAAGGGGACGCCCAAACATCAGACGGGGGTGAAGCTGGCCTACGACAAGCAGAATCTTTATATAGGCATAGAGTGTCTGGAGCCGCTGGTGGACGAGATGCTCGCCTACTACAAAAAGCATGACGATCCGGTCTGGAACGACAACGACGTGGAGCTTTTCATCAACGATCCCATTCTGGGGAGAAGTTATTTCCAGTTCGTCATCAATTCCGACGGCGTGCTCTGCGACGGGATCGCCAATCCCAACTTCTCCAAGGATTTCGACAGCGGCGCGGAAGTGAAGACCTCCAAGGGCAAAGACCGGTATTTCGTGGAGATCCGCATCCCGGCCAAAAGCATTATCGGCGGCACCTTCCAGCCCGGGACCGTCCTGAAAATGAACGTGGTGCGCTGCCGGGTGATCAAGGACAGGAAGGAGGAGACGGAAGCCTCCTCCTGGAGCATGGGCCAGCCCCACAATGTGGATGTGTTCCACGCCGTGAATTTTTCCAGGCCCCGTTCCGTGGACGCGGGAAGCCGGGCCAATCTGGATACGAGAGGATGGAGGAACGGTTCCTTCGACGAGTTCACCGAGAAGGAAAGAGTCCCCAAGCACTGGAAAGTGAACGGGAAAAAACTTCCCGCTTCCTGGATCCTTTCCACTTCCGCCCAGTACGGCGGGGATATGGAGTATCTGCTTCATGAAGGCACGCAGGGCAACTATTTCGTCCGGCTGCGGAAAGGGATCATCCACAACAAGACCAATCTCAAGGCGGAAAAACTTGCAGGCTCCTGCCGTCTCTGGGGGAAGGGGTCCTTGCGCATTTCCGTTTTGCGCTACACGCCCAAATACAAGCATCTGGGGACCGAAACCCTTGCCGTGTTCGATGTGGACGGCAAAGATTGGAAGCAGTACTCTTTCCAATACAAGCGCGCGGGGGCGAAAAACGAGAATCAGTTCGTGATCCTCTGGGCGCAGAAGGACTGCTGCATAGATATCGACGACTTCTATCTCGTCCCGGAGCGGGAAGAGAATACTTCTGAAAAGAAAAATACAACAAAGGATAAAAAATGAAAAGCAAAGTCGTATTGTTGAGTTCGTTTGCCGCCCTTCTCCCCCTCCTTTCTCCGGGATTCGATCTCGTGAAAGACGGAATCCCTGCGGAGATCGTTCTCCCGGAAAAACCCCATCCCAGCACGCTTCTTGCGGCACAGGAACTTGCTGCCTATACGGAAAAGGTCACGGGGAAGAAACCCGCCGTGGTCAAAGGCGGTAGTTCCGCTTCCGCCAAAGTTTTCATCGGTACGCTTGACACCATGAAAGAGATTCCCCCCTCCGCGGTCAAGGCGTTGAAAGCGGCCAGGCAGGACGAGGCCCATTTCATCTGCGCCAAAGGGAATACATTGTACATCATCGGCAAACAGGAAGTGGCCGATCTCTATGCGACCTATGGGTTCATCGAAGACAAACTGGGCGTGCGCTGGCTGACCGTTCCGGAAAAGGATGACGAGGGGGAAGTCGTGCCCAGAAAAGCGGAGGTCTCCTTCCCGGATTACGAAAAGTTCCGGGAGCCCGCCTTTTCCGTCCGCCGCATCGACCAGTGCGCTTCCTACGGGAGCGTGATCCCGGTCCGGGGCAAGACCTGGGCCACCCGCAACGGCTACCAGACTCCCCCCGCCTACGAGACGCGGATCCCCTATGAAAAACCCGAATCGGAGAAATGCAAGTTCTATTCCGCCCGCATCCCCCGCTCCCAGAACGCCATCTGCTTCGGGGGCCACATGACGTTCAGCGGGCCCATGCCGCCTAAGACCACCTTCGAAAAGCACCCGGAATATTTTGCCTTGATCGACGGCAAACGGGTCAAAGGAGAACAGTACTGCATCTCCAATCCGGAGGTCCGCAGGAATGTCGCAAACTACGTCATCCGCGCTCTGGACGCCAACAATGGATTGGGATTTTTCCATTTCGGCATGGTGGATTCCAGCCACGGCTGGTGTGAATGTGCCGAATGCAGGAAACTGGACGGGAGCGACAGCAATGCAACGGGCGTCCTGAACGTTTCCACGCGTTTCTTCAAGACGGTTTGGGTCATAGCGGAAATGATCTATGAAAAGTATCCCGACGCGGACTTGCGGATCTGGGCGTACTCGAAATACCGGGAGCTGCCCGAAGGAGTAAAGATCCACCCGAAGATGAAGGTGCAGGTCTGTCCCCACGGACGCTGTTACGGACACGCTTTGGACGACCCCAACTGTCCCAGGAACGTCCAGATGTACAAACTGCTTCTGGACTGGCTGAAAAAAGTTCCGGGGAGGGTGTTCACCTACGAATATTTCATGAGCTCCCATGCGTTCTACTGCTGCGAAGAACTGGTTCAGGCGGCGGATCTCAAATTGTACAGGAAGCTGGGGGTCATCGGCTACAAGGAGGAGGGGTGTTTCCCGGACAGCAAATTCCTTCCCCGTGCCAGGCACAAGGCGGACTGGATGCACTCCAACTGGCAGTGGGCCTTCGTTACGGGCAAACTCCTGTGGGATCCGGAGCAGGATGAACAGAAACTTCTGGACGAGGCGGAGTCTCTCTACTACGGCAAAGCTTATCCGGCAATGAAGAAATATCACGCTCTGCGGCGGAAACTGTGGAGTTCCACGCCCCAGTGTTTCGGCTATCCCCACGGAGACGGCAGACGGCCCTATCTGCTCAACCGACCCGGCTCCCAGGAGGAACTGACCCGACTTCTGGACGAGGCGGAAAAATCGGCGGCCGGGGATAAACTTTTGCTCCGCCGCATCGGCAAGGACCGCAAGTACCTGAAGGAATACTGGATCAAGGAACACGACAAGCTCAAAGAGACGGCCACCAAGGTGCTGCGTGCGCCTACGGCCACATCCAAAGTGGTGATCGACGGCAACGGTAAGGACCGTGCCTGGGCGGGCGCCGGTTACCTGTCCGGCGGTCTGAAGCAGACGTTTACCCAGGAGAAAAAGGATCTGCCCTCCGCTTTGCAGACCACCTTGGAGGTCTTGTCCGACAGCGAAAATCTCTACTTCCTCATCACGGCAAAGGAACCCAGTCCTTCGAAGATGAAAGTGGACGAAAATTCGGGCCCCGCCGTCTGGACCAAGGACGGGATCGAGCTCTTCCTCTATCCTCCCACGGCGGAAAACTCCTATTACCATCTGGGGATCAACGCCAACGGGACGTACTGCGACGCCCTGAACAGCGATCCCACAGGCAAGAGCATCCATATCCCCGTGGAGGTGAAAACAAAGATTCTTAAAGACCGCTACGTCATCGAGGCAAAGGTTCCGCTTGCGAAACTCAAGAAACCGGAACGGGGGGAGATCTGGCGCTTCTTCCTTGCCAGAAACCGCTATGTGGATGACGATTTCACTCCTGCAAAAGTCCCCTTTTCCGGACACTTTTCCCTTGACGGAAGCCACTACCACAATACGGCCGCCTACCGCCCGTTGGAGATCGGCACCCCCCATTTGCGCAACGGCGCCTTCGAGGAGCTGGACAAGAAAGGCAATCCCAGGGAGTGGATCCTGAGAAATGCGGCAGTCGTCAAAAGTTACAACGGCAATATCCTCAAGATCGACGCAAAAGGACGCGCCTTCCAGTGCCTTGCCGACCGTACGGACGATCTGAGCCAGAGGCCCTATGAACGGAAGATCGCTTTCAGTTTCACGGCATGGGGCAAAGGGAAATTGAACGTGCGTTTCTACCGGTACACGGATACGCCGGACCCCAAGGCGAAAAACAAATACACCCGCAAACAGCACTCCTGCCCCCTGATCGGGAGCTATACGCTCAAGGAGACGCCCCGGATGTTCTCCGGCGAATACACCATTGCCGCCGACGAGTGGATCGCCTTTGCCTTCGAATCCCTGGACGGCGCCTTTGTGGACGATGTTTCCGTGCGTCTGGTGAAATAGGCATTGAAAGGATGAAAAAATGAAGATCGTTTCCATGGAACTCTTCAAAGTCGCGCCCCGCTGGCTCTTCCTCAAGACCACCGCCGATGACGGCACGGTGGGCTGGGGGGAACCGGTGATCGAAGGCCGCGCCGATACCGTGGCCGCGGCGGTCCGGGAGCTTTCCCCCTATGTGATCGGGCGCGATCCCGCCCATATCGAGGATCTTTTTCAGGTGATGTACCGCTCCGGATTCTACAGGGGAGGGCCGGTATTGACCAGCGCCGTCTCCGGTATAGAACAATCGTTGTGGGACATTCGGGGAAAGAGTCTGGGACTCCCTGTTTACGACATTCTGGGCGGGCCCGTGCGGGAAAAGATCCAGGTTTACTGCTGGATCGGCGGGGACCGTCCGGAGGATACCGCCGCCGCGGCAAAGGAAAAGGCTTCCCAGGGGTATCATGCGGTGAAGATGAACGGCACGGCCGAACTGGATTACATCGACAGCTGGGGAAAAGTGGAGGCTGCCGTGGGCCGCGTGGCGGCTATCCGGGAGGCTCTGGGGAAGGATTTCGGGATCGCCGTGGACTTCCACGGAAGAGTACATCAGGCTATGGCAAGAGTGCTCATGAAGGAACTGGAACCCTATCACCTCATGTTCATCGAAGAGCCCGTTCTCATCGAAAACCTCGAAGCCTTTGCGGAACTGCGGAGGCACACTTCCACCCCTCTCGCCACCGGGGACCGCAACTTCACCCGCTGGGGATTCAAGGAGATCCTGACAAAGG
>JAGAEF010000144.1 GCA_017613255.1 Lentisphaeria bacterium | reverse complement strand
ATGCGGGCAGCAGCATCCCGGCGAGAATGGCGATGATGGCTATGACGACAAGCAGTTCGATAAGGGTGAATCCCCTTCTTCCACATCCGGACGCAGACGACGTTCTTTTCATGATCCTTCCTTTATTTTAGGCTCGTCTCTCACTTTTCGCGGCACGCATATACTACATTATATACGGATCCGCGTTTTTTTCAATAGGGGAAACGCAAAAAGGAGGAAAAAAGTCCGTCTTTGCCCGCGGAAATGCCGGAAAAAGGGGCGTTCCGCCCCCCTTTCTTACAGCTCTTTGGCAGGTCTGCACACCTTTTCCAGACAGTAGGTCCCTTCCACGACGGGCTCTCTCTTGATCCACTTCCCGTTGGTGAAATCCGGGATGGCCACAGGGTGTCCGCCCATGGCCACGGACTCTTCCGAAAGGGCGGTGATGGCCATCCAGGCGGCCGTGTCGTAGACGTCGATGGGCGTCTGGGTCTGCTTTTTGATGGCCTCCACGAATCCCCGCAGGACGAGAAAGTCCATGCCGCCGTGTCCGCCCCGCACGCCGTAACTGCGGAACTTCTTCCAGAGAGGATGCTCATATTTGGCAAAATACTTTTCCAGAGGCTCCCAGGTGTGCGGCTTTTTGCTGAGCGCCGGGAAATAGACGCCTCTCTTTTCCTCCGACCAGATCCCTTTGGTCCCCTGCAGGAGATTGCAGCGGGAGTAGGGACGGGGCAGCGAAGTATCGTGGAACAGCGTGATGGTCTCCCCGTGGGCGCACTTGATGTTGGTGACCACCACGTCTCCCAGCGCGAAATCCTTCCCCTGCAGTTCCGCCAGAGCGGGCTTTTCCGCAAGGTGCTCCGCCGCCCACGCTTCCATGCCGCAGGACTTGGAGGCCATGGAACACAGCGAGATCATGCGGTTGCCCCGGTTCACGTTGAGATATTTGCAGATGGGGCCCACGTCGTGGGTGGGATAGACGTCCCCGTTTCGGTTGAGGTAGTTGTCCAGCCGGTAGTGACGGTTGATGTGGCCCAGGCAGACCTCGTCCCGCAGATCGTGCCGGTAGCCGCCTTCCGCATGGACCAGCTCGCCGAAAAGCCCCTTGGAGATCATGTTGAGAACGGTCATTTCCTCCCGTCCGTAACAGCAGTTTTCCATGAGCATGCAGGGGATCCCCGTCCGCTCGGAGGTGCGGACCAGCTCCCAGCACTGCTGGATGCTGGTGGCGCCGCCCACTTCCGTGGCGGCATAGACCCCGGCGTTCATGGCGTCAAGACAGATCTGCACATGGCTGGTCCAGCTGGAGGGCGTGAAAACGCCGTCCAGACCCTTTACGGTCAGGATATCCTGATAGTTGGTGGAGGCGGCAGGCTTCGTCCCTTTGGCCTTCACCACTCTTTCCACGGCGTCCTTGAGCCGGTCCTCGTAGCACTCGGCCACCGCCACAACATTCACGTCTTCCATTTCCAGAAGCAGATCCAGCATCATTCTGCCCCGTTCGCTGTTGCCGATCACGGCAAGATTGACGCTCTTTTTCTGAATCTTTTTCGTCATTTCCGTTTCCTTTCGTCGTTTTTCTATTCTGTCAAGACATCATGTTTCGTGAGATCGGGGGCGTCAGCTTGCCCGGACCGGTTCTTCCTTCCCGGCATCTTCCTTCTTTTCCGCTTCCCGCCGTGCCGTCTCCTCCGCCTCTTCCTTCCTGCAGCAGAAGGAGGCGGGGATCATCAGCGGGATCATGAGGAAAAGCATCACGGCGGCAGTTACGAAGATCCCTCTTACCCCCCAGAAATAGGCGATGGAGCCGCTCATGAGGGAACAGACGATGCCGCCCGCCGTGTTGACGCTTGCGGACCAGCCGAAGAAGGTCCCCTGACGGGCGGGACTGGTGATCTTGGTGAGAAGGATCTGCAAAATGGGCTGGATCCCGCCGGCGGCAAGATAGGTGAGGAAGCGGGACAAAATGAGCATTTCGATGTTGACGGAAAAGGCCTGCGCCAGCGTGGCAGCTCCGCTCACGAAAAGGACCGGCATCATCAGACGCCCGGGCTTGAATTTATCGCACAGATACCCGATAAGCATCCCGGAAACCATGCCGCCCGCGGCCGCCGCCGCGCTGGAAATGCCCGTATAGAAGGCGGCCTTCCCGTGGCCGTGGACGAGCTCCACCTGCATGGCGATGAAGGGCTGTTCGATCCTTCTGGCGATCCCCATGAGGAGGAAAAGCCCCAGAAGCCACAGGACTCCCGGCGTGGCAAGCTCCCGGAAACTGCCTTTTTCCTTTGCGATCTTCTTTTTGGCCACGTCCCGCCGGAAGTTTTCCGTCACGAAGAAGAGCACCAGAAGTCCGCTGACCAGATAGACCGCTCCGCAGGTGAGGAAGGCCGTGGTGTAGCCGAAATATTCCACCATGAGACCTCCCCCCATGTAGCCCACCATGTTCCCGCTCCAGACCGCGGTGCTGATGGTCCCCAGCACGAATCCGTGCTTTTCCGCGGGCGCGGTGCTCACGGCAAGGGTCTGGGCCGGATTCACCGTCCCCGAAAAGAAGGAGCACACGAACCGGATAAGGACCAGCACCCAGAAATTGGGGGCGAAGGCCAGAAGAGGATAGATGAAGGCGGCGCCGAAACTGGCCCGAAGCAGCATGATCTTGCGCCCGAACCGGTCCGCAAGCATCCCCCAGATGGCGTTTGCCGCGCACAGGGAGAGCATCCCGGCAAGATAATAGATGGAAACGTACATTCCCCTTACGGAGTCGTCGCTGATGTGGAGATTTTCCCGCAGAAGAAGCGGGATGAAGGGCATGCAGCAGCCGAACCCCACCATGGCGAGAAACTGGGAAAGCCAGATGACGAAGAGATTTTTCTTCCAGATCTTTTCCAGATCGAGGGTTTGAGAGTCGTTCATTTTTTATACATTACGTATATTATTAATATAAACAACCCGAAAGAAAAATACAAAAACCCCCCCCGAAAAAAATAACACATGCCCCCCACCTTTTCAGAGGGTCGGACGATT
>JAGAEF010000143.1 GCA_017613255.1 Lentisphaeria bacterium | reverse complement strand
GCCTTCTTCATGAGCGGCGAACACGCTCCCTCCAAAGCCCTTGCGGAACGCCTTATGGAATATGTACAGGGCGGAGGAACGCTTATCATCAACACCCGTCAGATCGGGAAATGCTTCCCCGCCGCCTTCCTTGGCGGTTCTCTCACAGGCAAAACCCTTCCCGCGGGAAAAGAGATTTTCGCCCCCGCTTCGGGATCTTCCCGGGGAGAAAAGCTTTTCACGCTTCCCAAAGAGTACGAATATGATGAGATCCTGCCGGAAAAGAGTGCGAAAGTCCTTCTCACGGACGCCAACGGAGCGGTCATGGCCTGCGCCAACGATGTGGGCAAAGGGAGAGTCATTCTCACCACGCCCTGCATGCTCGTCCACAAGGGCGCGGAAAAACTTTCCCAGCATGCTCCATGGCCGGAATTCCCCTTCATCAACTGGATCCTGAAAAGTCTGGTGCAGGATCTTGTGCCCGTTTCCGTGGATCTCCCGGAGATCCAATACGGGCTGAACGTTCTTTCCGACGGTCTTCTCCTCTACCTCTTCAACAATGAAGGCGTGCACAAGACGGGGGCTACTCCCGAAAAGCTGGATCCGGCGGAAACCCGCACGGTGACGATCGATCTCAAGAAACTCAAGCCGGAGGCCGTTACGGAGCTGCGGTCCGGGAAAAAGCTGGAAATCGACGAAAAGAGCAACACATGCAAAGTGACCGTCGGCCCCGGGGATGTGGCGGTCCTCAAGATCACGGCAAAGGGACTCCAATGAAACCGTTTCTGCTTGTTTTTGCGCTTCTTCTCCTTTCCGGAATTGCCTTTGGAGAGGAGGAAAAGAGGGAAAATCTCGCCCTCAAGGGGCTGGTTTCCGCCACAAGCGGACTTCAGGCAGATGTGGTCATCGACGGGGACAGGAATCACCTCTACTGGGACGGCGCTCTTCTCCCCGGAAAATGGACGCTGGAAGTGGATCTGGGAGAGATCCGTCTCATCGACACGGTCAAGCTCTTTTTCTGGTGGGGGGATACAAGGTACTACAAGTACTTCGTGACCGTCTCCCCCGACAGGGAACACTTCAGCATGATCGCCGACGGCAGGGACAATACCGTTCCGCCAACGGCCAAAGGGCTTACCTTCTCCTTTACCCCCGTGAAGGTGCGGTTCGTGCGTCTGCACATCCTTTCCAACCGGGAAAACGGGAAGTCGGGCCACGTCCGGGAGATCGAAGTATACGGAAAGTAATTCATTCCGGTACGGATTCGTGAGCGAAGGCACGGAAGAGGGAAAGTCCTTTCCGTGCCTTTTTCCTGTTCTCAGGCAAGCGGCCACTGGGAGGGGACAAGGGAAGTCAGCGTCCGGACCGGGACGGCGTAGGAAGATTCGAACAATCTCTCTTTCTTCCGGTTGCGGCTCCACTTGATTTCGAACGCCTGCAGTTTGCCGCTTTCCCTCATGACCAGATCGACTTCCGCACCGCCCCTGCTGCGCCAGAAATACAGTTCCGCGGGAGAAGCGCTTTTGAGATTGCGTTTCATGATTTCGGCAACAAGATAGTTTTCGAAGAGGGCGCCGGTATCTCCGCGAA
This sequence comes from Lentisphaeria bacterium, assembly GCA_017613255.1. GTDB lineage: Bacteria > Verrucomicrobiota > Lentisphaeria > Victivallales > UBA1829 > RGIG5327. The sequence goes on along the minus strand of JAGAEF010000143.1, from coordinate 3,316 downwards.
GCTCGCTCACGTCGAACTGGTTCAGAAGCGCATTGCGGATCCCCGTATCCCAGAAGAAGATCTTTTTCCCTTTGGAAATCTCCTTGCGGGGATTGGTGGAAAAACTCGTCAGGCGGAAGATCACGAAGGTCTCTTCCAGAAGGTCCAGATACCGTTCCACGGTCTGCCGCGCCATGCCCAGCTGTCCGGCAAGTTCATTGACCGAGACCTCCGCCCCCGTCTGGTATGCAAGAAGCACCAGAAGACGCCGGATCAGATCGGGCGTCTTTATGGAGCCCAGCTGCAGGATATCCTTCCAGAGATAGTCGCTTGCCAGGTTGCGCAGAAGAGGGATCTTTTCTTCGGAAGTCACCACTTCCGGGTAACAGCCGAATACCATGCTGTTCAGAAGAAAGCTGCGGAACTGGGGGGCCATCTCCCGGTCGAGAATCGTGTCGGGATAGGAGGAATGATACCACTTTTCCGCGGAAAGCGCCTCGTGCATGGTCAGAGGGGGAAGCAGAAGCTTGTCGTTGCGTCCGGTCAGACTTTCGGTGGTCTGGGAAAGCAGATTCAAGGCGGAAGAGCCCAGAAGAACGATTTTTACGGGCAGTCCGGAATCGTACCAGCCCTTGACGATCCGTGCCGTCTCCGGGTCCCGCTGGGCTTCGTCGATGACCAGAAATTCCGGGTCGCCGAGGCTTTTGAGCCCCTCTCCGGGGGGAAGCGCGGAGGCCGCCTTGAACCGGGCCAGATCGAAGGGCACGTCGAAATTGAGCATCGTAACGCGTTTCGAAGAGAGAACATGGCGGATCAATGTGGTCTTGCCCACCTGCCGCGCCCCGGTCAAAATGACGACCTTCCCGCTTTTCAGCGCCTTCAGAAGCTGTTTTTCCGCCTGTCTCGCGATGTGCATGACGACTCCTTTCCTTTGCTCACCTTACAATATACACCGTTTTTCTGTAAAGTCAAGTTTACAAAATAACTTGTTTTTCTGTAAAGTCAAGTTTACAAAATAACGTGATTTTTTGTAAACTATCCGATCCAATCCCCCCTTCAGCGGGGAGAAAAGGAGCGGCCGGAGCACACTGGTCCTGCACCTCTGTTCCCCCCGCAGCCTGCCCCCGGGAAGGATATTTTTTTCGAAAAAAAGCGAATCGGGATTTGAAAATCGGGGAAGTGGATGTATATTAGTTCATTGTTTTGAACGATTCAAGTGGGTGTATAGCTCAGTTGGTTAGAGCGTCACGTTGACATCGTGAAGGTCACTGGTTCGAGCCCAGTTATACCCACCATCCTTCGCTCGCCGGGGGCGAGAAAGGAACGCTTCGGCCATTCCCGGGAACGAACGAATAGATTCTCAAATCAAAAAGTCCGGAAAGGGTCGCTGTTTCATGTTCAAAAAGTGTTTTCGGTTTCTCCCCTCCTATTTTTCCGCAGTCTATCTTCTTTTTCTACTGACCTCGCTTCTTTTCCTGCTCAAGATCTCCTCCTGGAGCTTTTCCACGGTCCTTGTGCTGATCCCTGCGCTGCTGGTCTATCCCTTTTTCGCCCTCCTTCCGGAGATCCTGCTGACCTTGGCGGCCATGTTCTGCTCCCAAAAAATGAAGAAATTCGAGGCCCTGCCCGCAGGTCTGACCGCCGTTCTGACGGTTTTCCTCATGCACCTTTTCCTCCTGATGGACGCGGGGCTCTATTTCCGGTACGGGTATCACGTGAATCCCCACGTCCTCAATATCTTTACCACTCCCGGCGGCTTCGAGGGCATGGGGCTTGTGCCTCAGGAGATCATCACTTTCGGGTGCGGGATAGGAGTTCTTCTGCTGTTCCACGGGGCAGTTTTCTTCTGCTTTTACCGTTTTCCCCGCTTAAGCTTCCTCCCGCCGGGAAAGATCCTTCCCTATATTGCCGCGCCGATTGCAGCACTTCTTCTTTTCCTCACCAGCATGCTTGCCTACGCCTACGCCCATTACGTGATGGAGCCGGCCCCCCTCCTTGCCGCATCCGCGATTCCTTTCTATATCCGGGTGACCGCGGGGAAATTCTACAAGGCTCTGGGAGTAAAGCCGCCCGACAGGGACGCCATGATCCTGAAACTTGCCGGGAAAAACCATGTGGGCAACTATCCGAAAAATCCCATCCGCAGAAAGAAGGATCACCCCAGATACAATGTGGTGTGGCTTGCCTGCGAATCCTGGGCGGCAAGACTCTATTCGCCGCAGATCATGCCGGAAACCGCCCGCTTCGCGAAAAAAGGGATCACCTTCAGGAAGAACTATTCCGGCGGGAACGTGACCAGACAGGGCCTTTTCAGCATGTTCTACGGGATTCCCGGCTCCTACTGGCACGCCTTCCTTGCCGCACGGGAAGCCCCCGTATTCATCAAGTGGCTTCAGGAGGACAACTACCGCATCAAGTGCATCACCTCCAGCAAATTCTCCTATCCGGAATTCGATCAGACCATCTTCTTCACCGTTCCGGCAAAGGATCTGCACAGCGACTCCAAAGGCGCCACCTACGAGCGGGATCAGAGAAACCTGAAACTGCTTCTGCGTTCCATCGAGGAAGGCGCCGACAGCGGGAAACCCTTCATGAGCTTCATGTTCTTCGAATCCCCCCACCATCCCTACTCCTTCCCGCCGGAAGCGGAGTTCTACAAGGATTATGCCCAGAGCTTCAACATCGTCAAGGCGAAGGCCAAGGACGGGCCCGCCATCTTCCGCAGAGCGGCCAATGCCGCAAGACATCTGGATCTGTGTCTGGGACAGGTCTTTCAGCTTCTGGAAAAGAAGGACCTCCTCAGGAACACCATCGTGGTCCTGCTGGGCGACCACGGGGAGGAATACTACGAAAAAGGGTATCTGGGCCACTCCTCCGCATTCAACAACGAGCAGACCATGACCCCGTTCATCCTCTACTATCCGGGGATCGAGCCGGGGGTCTATACGAACATGAGCAGTCACATGGACGTGGTCCCCATGCTGGCCAGATTCTTCGGCGTGGAAAACGATCCTTCCGACTACTCCTGCGGGTTCGATCTTCTCTCCCCGGAAAAACCCCGCAGACGGTATGCGCTCATCGCCGACTGGGACCGGGTGTTCTTCGCCGGAGAAAAGTATAAATCCCTTCTCCCGCTGGACGCCGTAAGCATGGCCGCCCAGGTGGTCACCGACGGGGAGGACCGGAAGTTGACTGACGTCAAACCCTTCTACAAAGAGTACGGAAAAGACCTCATTCAGGCGCAGAAGGATCTTACGGTCTTCACCACCAGGCAGTAAACTTTGGCTCTGTACTAAAAAAAGACTGATTTTTATTTGATATTTTTTAAATATATGTT
>JAGAEF010000142.1 GCA_017613255.1 Lentisphaeria bacterium | reverse complement strand
TTGCGGAAAAACCGCTCACCGCGCCCTGAAGAAGATCTTGAAACTTTTTTTGTGATCGTTCGCCTATTAATGTAGCATGCGGAAGGCTTTTTTTCAACGGGAAATATCATTTTTCCCCGTCCAAAGCCCCTTTTGGCGGAGAAAATGAGCCCTTCGGCTTGAATTTCCGCTTGAAAAGGGTTATCTTTAACAGGCATTGATTCATGCAAGGAGGTAAAAGTGAAGAAAAAGAGCTCCGTGGGGAAAGAGACAACGTTGTGCAATCCTGTCCTGAAAAAGGTTCTGCTTGCGGCAGTTTCCGCCGTTTTTCTGTGGGGAAGTGCGGGTTCCTGTCCCTCCGCGGCGGCTCAGGATCCCGACTGGGATTCGGAAACAGGCGACGGAACGCAGGGAGAAAAAAAGACGTCCGCAAAGAAGACGGGCGATCAGAAGAGCGAGGATACGGACTCCAAGACAACGGATTCCAAGGGCGACAAGAAGGCCTCCAGGAAGGACAGAAAGACCAAGATCGGAAAGAGTTCCGGCTCCAAGAAGGCCAAGAAGGAGAAGAAGGAAGCTCCCGCAAGGGACCGGAGGAGCCACAATCAGAAAAAGGGATTCCACGGGGACGGCACGAGGGAGGAGTATGAGTTCAACGGCAAGCCCCAGAAGGTGGCGGACTATGTAAAGAACATGATGGTCAAGGTCCCCCCGGGCGAGTTTCTCATGGGAAGTCCTTCCGACGAGCCGGGACGGGGGAAGGATGAAAGACAGCACAAGGTCAAGATCAGCGAAGAGTTCTATATAGGCAAGTACGAAGTCACGCAGGATTTCTATCTTGCGGTCATGGGCAGAAGGAATTTCAATCCCCTTCACTACGGGAAGAACCGCCCCATGGAGAACGTGTCCTGGGCTCAGGCGGTGGCATTCTGCCGGGAGCTGAATGCTCTGGAGATCGCTCCGGAAGGGTACTACTTCTGCCTGCCCACGGAAGCCCAGTGGGAGTACGCCGCAAGGGGCGGCGACAAGGGCTCCGACACCATGTATCCGGGCGGAAAGAATATCGACGACGTGGCCGTCTATTCCGAAAACGGGAAAGACTACACCCGTGCCGACGACAAAGTGGGGCAGATGAAGCCCAATGCCCTGAAGATCTTCGATATGAGCGGAAGCGTGGCGGAATGGTGTCTGGACTGGTACGCCCCCTATCCCCGCACGAAGGAGGTCCTTGTGGATCCCCGGGGCCCCCGGCGGGAAAAATATGCCGCCGTCACGATGAAGGTGCTCAAGGGCGGGAACTGGAGCTCCTCCGCCGCGGACTGCCGGATCGCCGCAAGGATCGGGCGCTCCATGGGCACCGGGCTCAAGTGCGGAATCCGGCTCGTCCTCGTGAAAATCCCCGGAAGCAAGAGCGCCGCACCGGCGCCCAAGGGCGGGGAAGCGGGCGCGGAGGAGAAGGAAGAAGCTTCCGAAGAGGCCCCCAAGGCGAAAGCGGGCAAAAAGAAGTAGTTCTTTCCAATCAGCGCGTTTCGGACCTGCCCGAAAGAGGAACTTTTGCGAGAAGTTCGCACTCGTTGGGGGAGGCAAGCGTATAGAGGGAGATCATCTCCAGAACGAACTCCTCCCGGGGAATCCGCGCGGAAAGTTTTTCCATGAAATCCTTCTCGGTATTTTCCTCCCGCAAAATCAGCGTGCAGTGGGGCCGGTAGGGGTAGGGGCTCTCCCGGAAACGGATCTTCGAAGAAGCAAAGGCTCTGTGCAGTTCCTGAAAGGGCTTTTCATCGGCAAGGGAGAGAAAGGTGATCTTGCTTCCCGGAAAGGTTTCCAGTTGTTTGAATGCGGCCTTGAATGGGGGAAAGTCGCCCGCAATTCTTCTGATCTCCTCCGCAACGAAGGCTGTCTCCTGCCCGGGAAGGAGTGACCCCAGCCCGCAGGAGCCCGCCAGCGTGATCTCCGCAGGGACCAGCACCCGCTTGGGGTCGTATTCTCCCCGCAGTTTCCGGATCGTTTCCGCCACGGGGGAGGGCAGGTCCAGCACGATGAAGGATGTCTGATCCGGAAGAACGGACGGGGCGGGGGCCGCCCCCTCTTTCCCCTGAAGAACCGTTTCCATATTCGCTTCCTACGAATTGATGCCGTGGAGGACGGTCCGGATGATGTTCTCCGTGGACCGCTGTTCCTCCGGAAGCGCGGAAAAAGTATCGGCGACGGCCTTTCGGATCTTTGCGCCCGAATATCCCAGCGTTTCCAGCGCCAGAAGCGCGTCCTCGGCCTCCCGGGGCAGGGCGTTGGAAGATCCCCCCTGTCCTCCGGGCAGACCCGGGGAAAGTTCTCCGGAGATCTTGTCCATCTTGTCCCGCAGTTCCACGATCATGCGTTCCGCCGATTTGGGGCCTACTCCGCTGATCTTTTTCAGGGCCTTCACGTCCCCGTCGACGATGGCGCTGCAGAGGGAGGCAATGTTCATGCAGCTCAAAATGGAGATGGCGGATTTCGCCCCGATGCCGTTGACGGTGATGAGGAGTTCGAAAACCTCCTTTTCCTGCTCGGTGGCAAACCCGTAAAGGGTGATGGAATCCTCCTTGACCTGCATGCTGGTGAGAAGAAGCATTTCCTTTGAGGGATCGTGGGGGAGCTTGTCGTAGGTGCTCATGGGGATGAAGAGACGATATCCCACGCCGTTCACGTCCACGACAACTTCCGTGAAACTTTCCCTGACGATCTTTCCCCGGACCATGGCAATCATCGGCAGCCTCCTGTGGTTTGTTCCGGTATGACGCTATCCATGGAAATGTCGCAGGACTTGACCGAATGGGTCAGCGCCCCGCAGGAGATGAAGTCCACCCCCGTTGCGGCTACGGAGGGGATCCTTTCCGCGGTGATCCCGCCGCTTGCCTCCAGTTTTGCCCTGCCCGCGGTGTATTCCACGGCTTTCCGCATGGTTTCGTCGTCCATATTGTCCAAAAGGATATACTCCGCGCCGGAGTCCACCGCTTCGGCAAGTTCCGAAAGGGAGTCGATCTCCACTTCCACTTCCAGATCGGGATACATCTTTCTTGCCCGTTCCACGCTTCTTGCGATTCCGTGTTCCCCCTCCAGTCCGGCAAGTTCCCTGTGGTTGTCCTTGATCATGATCCGGTCATACAGCCCGATGCGGTGGTTGAAGGCCCCTCCGGCGGCAACGGCGTACTTTTCCAGATTTCTCCACCCCGGCGTGGTCTTTCTCGTATCCAGGATCCGGCAGAAAGTGTCTCCGGCAAGACTCTGATAGTAACGGGAGGATGTGGCCACTCCGGAAAGTCTCTGGAGAAAATTCAGCGCCGTGCGCTCCCCCGTGAGAAGCGTTCCCGCCTTGCCCCGGACCTTTGCCAGGATCGTGCCTTTTTTGCAGACTTCCCCCTCCTTGACCAGAGGGAAAAAGGCGACGGCAGGATCCAGTTTTTCGAACAGCCGTTCAGCCACGGGAAGCCCGGCACAGACCAGATCCTGCTTGGCAAGGAAGACGGCTTCCGCCTCCAGATCCTGCGGGATGACGGCGTTTGTGGTGGTGTCCCCTCTCTCCTCCAGATCCTCGGAAAGGGCAAGCTCGATAAGAAGATCCGCCCGTTTCCAGTCGATGGGGGGCAAAGAAGAATTGTAATGCATGATTTCTCCTCGTGAATGGATGTTAAGGTTCTTCCGGGCAGTAAAACTCCGAAGCGCTGACGATCTCCACGGCTCTGCCGGAAAGAAGTTCATAGGTGACTACGCAGTAATCCATGCGGATCTTTTCTTCGGCCACTTCCAGTCTTGCGGACATTCCCGTGCGGAATTTTTTCACCACATCCCCCACTTTTCTGCCCAGAACGGAATCGTGACTCCCGGTCATGCCCGCATCGGAAAGGAACGCGGTCCCGCCGGGCAGAATTCTCCCGTCGGCGGTCTGCACATGGGTGTGGGTGCCGACTACCGCGGTGACTTTCCCGTCCAGCATCCACGCCAGAGCCGCCTTTTCGCTGGTGGCTTCCCCGTGGAAATCCACGAAAACGGTCTTGACGGTTTTGGGCAGGGCCTGCAAAATCTTTTCGGCGCACTCGAAGGGGCAGGAAGCGCTCTCCCGCATGAAGACTCTTCCCATAAGCGAAATGACCGCCACTTCCCCGCCTGCGGGATTGCGGAAGACTCCGTACCCTTTTCCCGGCTGAAGTGCGCTTCCGTTGGCGGGCCGCAGTACGTTGGGAAGAGTTGTGATCTCGTGCTCGAAATTCTTCTGGTCCCAGATATGGTCCCCGGAGGTGTACACATCCACGGGGGCGGTGTTCATGTCGTCGATGCAGGTCCTGCTTATGCCCGACCCGTTGGCGGAATTTTCCGCATTGACGATGACGAAGGAGGCGTGATAACGGTCCTTGAGGACCGGGACGAGCTTTTTCACGGCATTCCTGCCGCCCTTGCCCACCACGTCGCCTATGAAAAGAATCTTGAGAAGCGGTCCTTCTTCACTCATTTTTTCCCCCGTGACTCTTCAGAATTTCAGCTGATCCAGCGCGCTCCAGTCGGTATTCTCCCCCTTTCCGGGAGAGTCCTTCTTCTTGCCGCGCGCACCCTTTTTCCCGCAGGAACATTCCCCTTCGTTGAGGTTTGCCCCGCAGGAGGGACACAGCCCTTTGCAGTTTTCCCTGCACTTGATCCGCATGGGCATATTGAGAAGCAGATTTTCCCGGATGTCGCCGGTAAGATCGTAGAACCCGTCCATGGGAACGTTTTCCACATGGATGCAGATCTCTTCGTTGGCAAGACGGTACTCCGTCTCCTCCAGACAGACGGCGCAGGGGGAGAGAAGGGAAACTTCCGCGCGTCCGGTCACGAGCAGATCCCGGCCCGCAAGGGAGGCGTGGAGAGCGTATTTGACCGGGCCTTTGGCCTGGATGTCCTGAGGAAAGGAGGCAAGATCCAGAAAAGAGGAATCCTCTTCTCCGGAAAGGCACTCTCCTTCCATTCCGATGTTCGCCGGATTGATCCTGATCATGTGCACGCCCCGGTCAATGTTTTTCTTCTTTGGAAAATTTTCTTTTCAGCGCTTCCGCCACCGCCGGGGGCACGAAGGAAGCGTAGTCGCCGTCGTTGGCGGCGATCTCCTTGATGAGGCGGCTGCTGACGAAGGAGTAGGCGGGATCGGTCATCATGAACAGCGTTTCGCACCGTCCGTTGAGCTCCCGGTTCATCAGCGCCATCTGAAACTCGTATTCGAAGTCCGACGCCGCCCGGATCCCCCGGATCACCGCGTCCGCGTGGAAGCGGTCCACTGCGTTCACCAGAAGCCCGTGAAAGGTGACGACCTTCACGTTGGGCAGATCCTTGCAGGCCTCCTGAAAGAGCTTCATGCGCTCTTCGATGGAAAAAGCTGCCTTTTTTTCCGAATTGGCCGCCACGGCCACCAGAACCTCGTCGAAGATCTTGGCGGCTCTTTTGGCCACGTCCAGATGTCCGTTGGTGACGGGATCGAAACTTCCCGGATACAATACTCTTCTCATTTGCACTTTCTTCCTCCGGCACTTTCCCGCCGGGATTCTTCTTCAAGCCGGCTCCTCCGGCGGAAATTCACCTTCTTGCGATCTTGAAGAGATAAAACGCTCCGAAGATCTGATAGAGGACCGGCGCCAGCCATACGATGTACTGGGGATAGAGGTTCTTCTTGTTGTCCAGCACGTCCGCAAGCATGATGATCCCGAAATAGACGCCGGCAAGCAGTACGCTTAAGAACAATCCCACGGAAGTCTCTCTCCGGGAGGTGCGGATGGCAAGGGGCAGTCCCAGAAGAAGGAAGGCGATGGGAGAGAGCGCCAGAGCGATCCTTCCGTTGAACTGCACCTCCTGCTTGGTGGTGTCCCTTCCCAGCCTCTTTTCCACGCCGATGCGGGCCAGCAGTTCCAGCGAGGGCAGGAATTTGTTCCTCTGATACAGGGCGCGTTTGTTGAGGTTGTCTCCGTAGTTGATGGAAAAGACCAGCTGTTTTCCCGTGGTGGTGATGACGCCGTTCTTGCCCTCCAGAGCCGCCACGGTGGCGTTGTTGAGGATCACGTGCAGGATCTGTTTTTCCCGGTCCACTTCCACCTTGCCGGTATGGGCGGTCACGTCCTGTTCCCATTTTCCGTTCTTTCCCATGCGGTAGACCTGGATATCCCGGATCACATTGCCTTCCTTGGCCCCGATGTAGATGTTGAGATCCGCGTACTTGACCGGGATCCCCGGCTCGAAGATGGTCATGGGCTGGTCGATGATGACGTTGCGCACCAGACTCCGTGCCTTCCCCAGATACCGGTTGGCAAGCTCCATATTGAGGTAGAGGCAAATGAGGGAAAGCAGAAACGCCAGAACGATGATGGGGGCGGTGATCTGCAGGATCGAGATCCCGCAGGCGCGCATGGCGGTGATCTCGTTGTCCGCCGAAAGCCGGCCGAAGACCAGCATCACGGAAACCAGCGCCGCCCAGGGGATGGTGAAGGAAAAAACGACGGGCAGCACGTACAGAAGAAAGAGAAAGGCGTTTTCCGCGGGCACGCCGCTGGAAATATACTGAAAGACCTTCATGAGTCTTGCGCCCGCCATGCCGAAGGAGAGCACGCCCAGAGCCATGAAAAAGGTCAGGAGAAAACT
>JAGAEF010000141.1 GCA_017613255.1 Lentisphaeria bacterium | reverse complement strand
CCAGAACGAATCCTTCCATGCTTTCCAGCTCTTTTTTCAGGAACTGAGTCATTTTTTCCAGCGCAACGGCCCGGTGGCTGATCTTCTCCTTGACCTCTTTTCCCAGTTCGCCGAAGGTGCGGTCGCAGCCGTCGGGAATGAAGACGGGGTCGTAGCCGAACCCCTGTTCGCCCCGGGGCTCTTCGGCGATCGTTCCGTAAACCTCTCCCCGGAACTCCTGATAGGGCATTCCGCCGGAAGCAAGGGCAATGACGCAGACGAACCGGGCGCGCCGGTCGGTTTTCCCCTTCATTTCCGAAAGGAGTTTGGCCATTTTTTCCTGATCCGTGGCCTTCTCTCCGGCGTACCGGGCGGAATAGATCCCCGGCGCCCCGCCCAGAGCCATGACCTCCAGCCCGGAATCGTCGGCAAAGGCAGGCATATCCGCATAGGCGGAAGCGTTCACGGCCTTGATGCGGGCGTTTTCCTCGAAGGAAGTGCCGTTTTCCTCCGCCTCCTTGAATCCGGGAAGATCGGAAGTCATGAGGATCTGAAGATCGGGAAGAAGGCGGGAGAGGGCGCTTCTGAACTCCTCCACCTTGTGTTTATTGGATGTTCCGGCAAGGATCTGCAGCATGCTTTTCTCCTTTTCATTAAAATCAAAAAACAGGATGACAAGGATAATTTACCTCTTTGCGGCGCTTTTGCAAGTCCTTTCCCGGGTCCGAACAAAAAAACAATGCCGGAAAAAGGGCTTTTTCCGGCATTGCACAGGGCAAAAGAGGGCTTCGATTTACTTTTTGACGGTCTCTTCCTTCTTTGCTTCGGCGGGAACAAGTTCGCACTTGACGGAACGGATGGTCTTGTCTCCGTCGATCCACAGGACCATGTAAGCCTCCTTGGGCAGGCAGGGGAAGGTGAAAACATACTCTTTGAACTCGTCGGTGAGCTTGTACTTGACGGGCAGGGAAAGTCTCCTGTGGTTGGTCCGGGGCTTGTACCCCTCCCAGCTCCAGGTGCGGAGCGCAAGACTCTTGCCTTTGGCGGTGACGGTGAGCTTGTAGTCATACCCTTCCGGGCACCCCTTGGGCACGCCGAATCCGCCCTCGAAACAGCCTTTGGTGTGCACGTCATAGGAGTCGGAATCGTTTTTGGTCACGCTCCAGCCCGGGCCGTATGCCGCCCAGTTCTTTACGAAATCCACTTCCTTGCCCTGGATTTTCGTCTTTCCGGGAAGTTTCATATCCCCGTTGGGAATGACGATGGCGGGCACCGTCTTTTTCTCCTGTTCCTTCTTCTCCTGGGAGGCCAGCGGCAGCAGCACGCAGCAGCACAGGGCGAACAGAATGGTTTTTTTCATTTTTTTCTCCTTTTTGCGTTATTTGATGGTACAGGAAACGTTTTCGATGGTCTTTGTCCCGTAGATCCAGAGCACCACATAGGACTCGGCGGGAAGACAGGGGAAAGTGAAGGTATAGTCCTCGAACTTGTCGGTAAGTTTGTATCGGGGAGAACTGAGGCGTCTGTGGTTGGTCCGGGGCTGATACCCTTCCCAGCTCCAGGTGCCTATGCTCATGGTGCCGGGTCCCTTGGCCCGGATCACAAGATGGTAGTTCTTGCCGCTTTCCAGCCCTTTGGGCACGCCGAAACCGCAGTTGAAATTGCCGCTGGTCCACACCTGATTGCCGGTGGCCGTGGGGATGATCTTATAGGATTTGCTCCCCGCAAGGCTCCAGAACTGGGGGAAGGGAACCTTTTTCCCGTCGATCTTGCTTTCCCCCATGACGGCGAAATTGCCGTTGCGGATCAGGTCTTTGCCGAAGACCATGCGCCGGTAGGAATCGGGCTGGTAGGGGCGGAGCCCGTCGATGGAGGTCCATTCGCTGGTAGTGGGCGGCTGCAGGTTGGTGACCGTGCGCATGAGATGCAGTCTCCAGGGGAGCGCCCCGGGAACGGAGCCCAGTGAGGCAAAGGGGATCCGTATCTCGTAATTCCACGTTTTGTCCTTTTCCAGAACCTTGACTTCCGCCTGAGAATCCCACTTGGTATCGAAGGTGCTGGCAAAGCATTTGGAATCATAGACCGTGCCCAGCGTATTGACGATGATGTGATAATACTTTCCCTCCTGATCCGGGGGAACGATCTGCAGTTCGATGGAATCGTCGCTCCAGACGGCGCCGTCGTGCTTCACGGCCTTGGCCTTGACCTTGCTCCACGCCTTCTTGTTTTCCGCGTTGACGGCTATGTAGAGGTTCTCCTTGTCGTAGGCCACCCGCAGGAAGGTCTTTTCCGCGGCGTCCTTCTGCTCCCTTGTGACAAGATCCGTAAGGGTGCGGGCCTTCAGCCAGACCTTTTCGTCGTGTTTGCCGTCGATGACGATCTTTCCGTCATTGTATTCGGGCAGGATCTCCTTGGCGGAGGAGAGACGCTTTCTCAGCTTCTCCGCTCCGGTCTTCCAGTATTTTTCCAGAAACGCGCGGTCCTGCAGGATCCGCTTTTTCGCCTTTTCCGTATCCGCCGTTTTCAGGGCTTCCTCAAGATACGCCTGAAGTTTCTCCTCCGCGCCGGGGGTGAGCAGACAGTAGGCGGCCCGGTCCATGCCGCCTATGGCGCTGTGGCCGGGGGCGGCGTCCCAGAGCTGTTTGCGGTAGGCGTGATATTTCTTCATCGCGGGAGAGGCCTTCCCGTAGTAGATGTCGTAGGTCTCCTCCATGAGTTTCACCGGGTCAAGAGAGGAGTTCCACAGCATTTTCGCCGACATGTAATGCCCCTGCCAGTTGGATCTGGCCTTGTCCGCCCCGGCGGGATCCTTGGAGGAATATCCCAGGAAGGAGACCGTCTCGTCCTGCCAGCGGATCACGTTCATCTTCCGGAAGAGGGGGAAATCTTCGGCAATGACCCACTCGTAGGGGACGTAGTGATTGGGGGCGTCGTACCGGTAATCGTAGATCCCGAAGGCGGGACAGCGGTCCTTCCAGCGCAGCATCTCCTCCACGAAACTTTTGTTGCAGACGTTCTTCACGGTGAAGGCATGGGCGTTGCACCGCTGGTGGGAGGCGTAGAGAAGGACCGCGTTTTTGTAATCGTACTTTACTTCCGGCGCTTCCGGCGCGGGCCGGTAGTTCCAGTAGGCAAAGATGTTCACGACGGCATCGGGAAACTCTTCAAGCACTTCGTCCAGCACCCCCTTGTTGAAGCGGTGGAAGAGATTGGAGACGCTGTACTTGCCCTGATAGGTCCCCATTTCCCGGCACTTTTCGCACTGGCAGAAGGCATCGGAAGCGTCATGGGCGATGATGACGATGTTGGCGGAGGGATTCTTCCGCAAGGCCTTCTTGTAGTATTCCACGGCAAGGCGCTTGACTTCGCTGTTGGAGTAACAGCGTTCCACCCGGCCTTCGCAGACCCGTTTGCCCTCCTTCAGGACGAAATATTCCGGGTGATCCTTGAACATGCTTTTGGGAATGGCCCGCATGGCCCACTCATGTCCGCCGCAGCTCTCCCCGACCCCCAGGGAATCCCGGAAGCGCTGTTTGGCCTCTTTCGTGCGCAGCTTGGGCAGCTGCCAGTCCCTGCCGCCGGTCACCTGCATTTTGTTCCGGGCCATCCAGACGAAAGTGGAGATGAAATCGCTGCTGGTGCCGCACACGTTGAAGGTGCGGTATTTGAAATCCGCCGCCTGAAATTCGTCCGGTTCCGGCAGGGAAAGAAAATCTTTTTCCGGGATCTCCTCCCCCAGTTCCCCCGGGTAGAAGAAACGCACGCCCAGCTTTTCCAGAAGGGCATGAACGCCGTAGAGCACGCACTTGGGGTCCTTTCCGGCAATGTAGAGAACATCGGCGGAAGGAGAGTAGAGATAAAAGGCGTCGTTGGGGCTTTTTTCGAGCTTTTCCTTTACTTTCGCAGGCAGATCCTTGCGGGTCGCCGGCGTTCCCAGAAGGATCTTCCCGGCAAGTTTCCCGTTCACGGGAACTTTCGAGATCTTCGCAAGGAACGTTTCCAGTTCCTCTTTGGCGAATTTTTCCGCTTCCGAAGCATTCTCCGGCAGGGAGACGGAGACGGTTTTGCCCTCTTTCACGAGATCGAAGGCGCAGAGCAGAACGGCCGTACAGAACAACGCCGTTCCCAGAAAGAGTTTTTTCATCATGAAAATTCCTTTTGATGATTATGATGGATCGAACCCGCCGCAGCTCCCGCGGACGGGAAAAACTTCCTTGTTTCACCGCTTGTCGTCATTGCCGATGCAGGGACAGGCGTCCTTCCATCGGCGTGAAGCACTTTTTCCTCATGGTTTTCCCCTCAGGGTTTTGTGCCGTGGATCGCCGCACCGGATCCCCCTTTGCGCTTCCGCGCCTGCGGCAGGACTTTTCGGAGGATTTTTCACCCCATACTTCATGCCTCATCCCCGTAATTTCCCCTCTCAAAATTCAAGAGGACCGGCGCCCCGGTCGATCGTGTCGATGATCGTTTTCAGGTCCTGGATCCGCGGTTGATTGGGGGCAGGCGACAGAGGGTATCCGACCGTGGCAAAACTCATGGCGGTCCCCAGGGAGGGACACATGAGCCGGTGGAATTTGGCATACTTTCCGTTACAGAGGTGAATGAACGGCGTTTTCATCGTTTTTTTGAGCAGGACCGTGGTGCGAAGCGTATCCGCGAGTTCTTCCGGCGTGTTGACCGAGGTGACGATCTTCACGAGATCGGCCCCCCGGGCGGCGAGACTCTGCAGATGATCCAGCGTCTCCTCGTACGTGCGGAAAAGCGGCATGTGAGAAGAAATGACGACTTCCGCGCCCTTGTCATGGATCTTTCCGATGAGCGCTTTCTGCCGGCGGACAGCCGCGGGTTTGCGCGTGATCTCCATGGGAGAGGGATCGTAAAGATCGCCCATGACGTCGATCATGGCGGCGCCGGCATCCGCCGCGGTCAGCAGAACTTTCTGCCGGGCGTCCTCATTTTGACTGTTCTCCGGTATCCACCTGTCATTGCGGTAGAAAAAAACGTAAAACGGACGGGGCACGCAGGAGAATATCCTTTCCAGCTGTTCCCGGGTGCGGAACTCGGGTTTCAGCGAACCCAGATTGATGGCCATGCCGTCCGCTCCGTCCAGGGACGCCTGCACGCAGGATGCAATATACTCGTCCGCAGTGGTCCGGTCCAGCAGAGCGGAAATGATCGGACGGGATGCCTGCTTCATAAAAGAACGCCGTTCCATTCTGTTTATCTTCTTCATGATTCGTTTATCCTCAGTCTGTTTCATCTGTCAGTGGAAATCACGCAGACAGCGTCCGATTTTCGGTTCGAAGTCATCGCGGAGTCCGGTTCAAATTGTATCTGCCGGTTTCCATTCGGTCGATTTCGGTCCGAGGATCCGCCCGCCGTCGACCGGCAGATCCACGCCGGTCATGTAACCGGAATCATCCGAGGCCAGAAACACAATGGCACGGGCGACATCGTCTCCGGTTCCGGTGTGTCCCAGCCAGTTTTCGTTAAGGGGATACGTG
>JAGAEF010000140.1 GCA_017613255.1 Lentisphaeria bacterium | reverse complement strand
GGCAACAGTCACGACTTCTGGGGGATCGGCCTCATGCTGGGAAACGGCTGTGTGAAAGCCTTCCACCCCGACCGGGGGGAAAAGATATTCAAAATGCCGTTCCTCTACCTCATCCGCCCGGAGTTGCAGGTAAAAAAAGCCTGGGGAACGGTAAATGGCGCGGAACATGACAACCGCTGGTTCATCATGCAGGGCCCCCGGGCCCAACGGATGGTCTCAGCCCTGGAGTCCCTCCCGGAAACCGATGCGGACGGCCACATCCATCTGAAAAGTTACCACGAGCTCATCCGTCTGCACGAAAAAATGCTGTATCTCTTTCAGCGGAACATCCCCTCCAAGGCCTACCGTCTGGCGGTCTGTCTGGAGGAGTTTGCCGGGGCTGTCTACGATGCGCTGGACGTTTCCAAACGGGACTCTCCCGTGTTCCGGTACGTTGCCCGGACAGCGGAAAAGATCGCCTCCGATCCGGGGGCAGCTTATGACTTGCAGGAGCTGGCTCGGGCGCAGCGCATTTCCTGCGACCACTTCCGGCGCTGTTTCCAGCAGTATGCGGGGATGCCGATCCATGAATTTCTGCTGGAAAAACGTCTTGCTCTGGCCCAAATACTGCTGCTGAGCACCTGCGACAGCATCAAGGAGATCTCGGAACGCTGCGGGTTCCCCCGGCAGGCGGAATTTGCCCGGTTCATCAAACGCCGCACGGGGGCTACTCCTTCCGAACTGCGCAAACAGCCGCCTCTGGATTTCTGACGGTTCCTGCGGAACGCCTCGCCTTCATTTATTCCCCCGGAAAAACGCACTCCCGCGGGAGGATCTTGCCTTTTTTGCCTGAAAATTCGTAACAATATCCGTTTTTGCGTATTGCATTTTCCCTTTTTCCGCGTATAATAATAGCCCCGGAGGGATTTCCGCGAAGGGATCGTTCCGGGACAGATCGGGACGGCATTTTTATCGGAAGAAAGGATTTTTTATGCGTGGAATGGAAAAAAACTATGAATTCCGTGCCGCACTGGACGAAGTGCACGGGAAAATCGGCTGGGACAGGAATGAGAAACCTCTGGCGGACGAGATCGCCATCGACGGCTCCTGGAAAATAGCCGCTCCGGAAGAACTTTTTGCCCAGGGCGGCGCGGGCAAGGATCTGGAGGACTTTTTCCGCCGCGCCCTTTCGCTCTTTCTCCCCTGTGTGCCGGAGGCGGAAAAAGGGGGGAAATCCATCGTTCTCAAGCATAACGAGGGAGAAAAAGGTTTTTCCATTGCCGTGGAGGAAAATACCGTAAGGATCGAAGGGGACACCCGCAGAGGCGTGATCTTTCTGGAAGACTCGATCCGGTTCCGGAAGGCGCCGTTCCTGAAAAAAGGAGCGTTCCGGAAGAAAAATCTCTTCTCTCCCCGCATGGTCCATTCCGCGTGGGGGCTGGATGAGTATCCCGACTCCCACTTGAACGCCATTCTCCATGCCGGGTTCGATTCCATTCTCGTCTATGCCAAGGGGCCCTCCACCACAACCTTCGGACATCTGGACTTCAACGATCTCGTCTTCCGGGCGAAAAAGTACGGGATAGGCGTATACTTCTACAGCTATCTGGACTCCTGGATCGACCCCGACAGCGAAAAGGCCGAGAGCTTGTTCGATGCCAACTTCGGAAGCGTCTTCAAGGACTGCCCCGGGGCGAAGGGCCTCGTGATCGTGGGAGAATCCGCCTGCTTCCCCACCAAAGACCCTCATGCAAGCCCCTACAGGAAGGGGGAACGCCCGCTGGGAGATCAGCGGCCCGCCAGCGGCTGGTGGCCCTGTTCCGATTACCCCAAGTGGCTCAACGGGGTCAAGAAGGCCGTGCGCAAGTACGATCCCGAGGCGGACATCGTCTTCTGGAGCTACAACTGGGGCAAGGAGCCCGAAGAGTACCGCAGGGAGCTCATCAAGAACCTCCCGCAGGATATTTCGCTTCTGGCGACCTTCGAAATGTATGAAGTCCTGCCGGACAAGTTCCCCAATCATCAGGCCTTCGTTCCCGACTACACCATCACCTTTCCCGGACCGGGCAAATACTTTTCCTCCGAAGCCGACGAAGCTTCCAAACGGAAACTCCCGCTGTACGCCATGACCAATACGGGCGGACGCACCTGGGACTGCGGAGTAGTCCCCTACATTCCCGCCCCCATGCAGTGGGCCAAGCGGCTGCGGGCCGTCGTGGATTCCGCCAAAAATCAGGGATTGTGCGGCCTCATGGAGTCCCACCATTTCGGCTGGCATCCCTGCATGATCTCCGAGTGCGCGAAACACCTGTTCCTCTCCCCGGAAAAGGATCCCCTTGCGATTTTGCGGGAGATCGCGGAACGGGATTACGGCAACGAGGCGGCGGAGGATGTCATGGAGGCGTGGCAAAAGTGGAGCGAAGCCGTGGATTCCTACATTCCCGGCTTCGACGACCAGACCGGCCCCCTGCGCAACGGAGCCGCGTATCCCCTGCTCTTCCGCCCCATCCTCCACCCCCACAACGAGCGGGAACTGCATATCCCCTTCCCCGATTACGCCCACGTTTACCATTATATCGTCAACGAACTCTACAAGCCGGAAGTGGTGTACAATTCCGCCCACTGCGGGCTGAGGATGCAGGAGGATATCCGGATTTTGGAAACGACGCTGAAACTCTATGAAGAGGGCGTTTCCGCCATGGAAAAGGCGCTGGAAAAAGTCCCGGAGGAAAAGAAGGACTTTGCGGAAAAGGAACTGGGGGTCGCCGTATTCTTCGGGTGCGCCCTGCGGACCATGTACAACACCAAGAAATGGTGGGTGGGCAACATGCGTCTGGAGCTGGAAGCGGACTTCGGAAAGGCCAACGCCCTTATGGACGAACTGGAAAAGATCGTGGAGGACGAATACGCCAACGCCCTGCGGGCCCTGCCCCTTGCGGAAAAGGACTCCCGGCTGGGCTGGGAGCCCCGCATGGAATATGTGGGGGATGCGGACCATATCCGCTGGAAGCTCAAACAGCTGGACACCCTGCGGGAGAGCACCATGAAGGCCTACCGCAAATCCCTCTGCCGCTACCCGAACATGTGAGAACGCTTCCTCCGGCGGGACGGAGACACGAAGGTTCTCCGGATCCGTCTTCCCGCCGGAAGGGATTTCACCACTCGGCGACTACGCCGTCCTGCGTGCGCCAGACCGGGTTCTTCCACTCGTGTCCCCGCTTTGCCGCCTCCCGGACCTTTTCTTCGTTGATCTCGATTCCCAGTCCGGGCCGACCGTTGCGGTAGACGCTTCCGTCCCGGTAATCGAAGACCTCCTTATCGGCCAGATAATCCAGAAGATCCGCGCCCTTGTTGTAGTGGATGCCCAGACTCTGTTCCTGGATCACCGCGTTGGGGGTGCCGTAATCCAGCTGGAGACTTGCGGCAAAGGCGATGGGACCCAGGGGGCAGTGGGGGGCCACCGCCACGTCGAAGGCTTCCGCCATGGCGGCGATCTTGCGCACTTCCAGAATGCCGCCTGCGTGACACAGATCCGGCTGGATGATGTCGGCGACTCCCTTTGTCAGGATCTCCTTGAATC
>JAGAEF010000139.1 GCA_017613255.1 Lentisphaeria bacterium | reverse complement strand
GGAAGTTCCGGTGCACCTAACGGAAGTTCCGGTGCGCCCGTCTGGCCGAGCGAGGTCAACATCAACTCCGGTGTGTCCAGCTCCAGCTCCAGCGATCCGAACGATGATCCCATGAACCATGACTTTTCGTCCAGTTCAAGCTTCGATCCTCCGATTCCCAGCATTCTGATCTCCAGCTCTTCCGGCATATCGTGGCCCGAATATATACATCTTGGCGGCAGTTCTTCCAGCTCCAGCTCAGGGACGCCCGTCTGGCCTAGCGAGGTGCATATCAACTCCGGGACACCCAGCTCCGACACGCCCCCGAGCAGCACGCCCGGTCCGGGGCCCGGTACGCCCTCCAGTTATGGCCTTGTGTCTCGTATGCCCAGCACGACACCCAGCACGCCCGATTGGCCGAGCGAGGTGCATATCAATTCCGTGACGCCCAGCACGACGCCCAGCACGCCTGATTGGCCAAGCGAGGTGCATATCAATTCCGTGACGCCCAGCACGACGCCCAGCACGCCTGATTGGCCAAGCGAGGTGCATATCAATTCCGTGACGCCCAGCTCCGGCACGCCCAGCACGCCCGATTGGCCTAGCGAGGTGCACATCAATTCCGTGACGCCCAGCTCCGGCACGCCCGGAGGAAACGGCGGATCCGGAACTCCGGGAGGCAGTTCAGGCCCCGGTGGCGATGGCGGATCCGGAACTCCGGGCGACGGAACGGGTGGAGACGGCGAAGCGGAGGACGACTGCGTCTACTTCCCGCTGGCCAAAATCACCATCCGGAACGGAAAAGTCCATGTCCGCCAGATCGCAAGATATGTCACTCCGGACTTGCGGCTGGGCGCCGTGATCCGGGAAAGAGCTTCAGAAGAAGAGGAGGAATAAATGATCTACGTCTTCACCAATGTGGAGTACCCCGAAAGCAGAAAAATCAACCCGGCAAAGGAGGACCTTCTGGTCTTCCTCAACAAGGCCGCCACCATTTCCTATTACCGCGGCCACAAAAAGAAAATGGTGATCCGCCGGGCTAACGAACCCAATTACGGAGAAGCCGTCCCCGGGTACCGGAACATGGTCGTCTTCGGGGACGAAAAGTCCGACCGGATCCCCCCCGGATTCATCCGGAAGCTCAAGTACACCTACGACTGGAACTACCCCATCGAAGAGGGCAAATGCCGCTGCGCCACCACAGGCTACATGGCCGTAAAGTATCTGGAAGCGGTCCATCCCGGGGAAAAGATCGTGCTGGTGAATTTCGGCTACGAGGTGAAAAATTCCACCTACCGCTGCCCATGGCACAACTGGAAGTTCGAGGCGAAGGAGCTGGCCAAATTCGAACACATCTACACCGCCGACACCGCGGACCGCAGCGGCATTCTCAAGGTCCTTATGCGCACGCCCCCCTGGCTGGGGGACAATATCTACACCAGCGCCGTGGTGGAAAACCTTGTCGCCACCGGGAAGATCGCCGTCAACGTGGATTCCCACTGCACCGATCTCTGGGGAAACTGCCGGATCCTGGACCGCTCCATCACGGAAAAGACCGCCGACTACATCGTGACGGCCTGCAATGAATTGCCCTGGAGCAAGAACACTCCCCACATCATCGAAGGGACCACCAGGCACATTTCCGACGCCGTCAGCGTCCCCGTGCCCATCCGTTTCCGGGATCCGGTCATCTATGCGGACCTTCCCGAGGGGCGGAGATTTCCCGATCCTTACGTGGTCATCAATCCCGGCTGGCAGAACTCCGCGCCCACAAAAAAGTGGCTCAGGAAGAACTGGAAAAAACTCGTTTCCCTTTGCCCGGACGTGAAATTCGTCCTGATCGGACAGAGCGCCAACCATGCCGAGCCGATGGAGGGGTGTGTAAACCTCATCGACAAGACCTCCCGCATCGAACTCATCCGCCTTGTGCGGGACGCTTCCTGCGTGATTTCGCCCCCCTCCGGGGTCATCCATATCGCCGCGGCCTTCCATGTGCCCTTCGTTTCGCTGGCCGGCGGCCGGGAGCCCGAAAGCCTTGCCCACTATCCCTGCGGGGTGACTCTTTCCACCGTGGGGACGCTGGACTGCTGCAGAAACGGCGGATGCCGATGCAGGGGATTCGAAGGGGAGGACCGTGCCTGCCGGAACGTCCACACGGACGAGACCGGGGACAAGATGGGTGCCTGCATGGAGAGACTTACGCCGGAGGTCGTCTGCGAGCTCATGTACAAACTCATGAGAAAGGAGCGCGCATGACCTTGCATGACGAGATCAGAGTGAGCATCTTTTCCGGCGGAAACGGGGACTGCATCCGGGTGCTGGAAGATCTGCTTTATGTGTATGAAAACCTTCCGCCCTTCACGGTCCCCGCCGGCTTCGAAAGCGACGGGGCCAGCGTTCCGGAGTTCCTCTGGGCGACCGTCTCCCCCGCCATCGATCCCCGGACCTTGGACGGCGCTCTGGCCCACGATTACCTCTACCGCACCTGCCCAGAAGGTTGGACACGGAAGGCGGCGGACAGTCTTTTTTACGACTACATCCGCGCCCATGGTCTATCCTTCTTCCGCAGTCAGAAGGCCTATTGGGGCGTCCGCCTTTTCGGCGGGAAGGCATGGAGAAAAAAAGAAGAACAGGACAAAGAAATGGAGGAGGAAAAATGATTCTTTCCCAGGAGATCGTCATCACCATCTTTCTTGCCCTTTTCGGGTTTATTTTCGGCGCATTGTGGGGCCACCACAGCGCCATAGAAAAACGGGTCAAATTTTCCGATTGCGCAAGGATCCGGGAAAAATGCTTTTACGGACAGGAAATCAAAGAGATCAAGGAAAAACTGGACAGGCCGTAGTAGTCTCAAGAGGGGAACGCAGAGCGAAAAAACACGGCGACAGTTTCCAGCCGGGGCTGGGGAATAGGCCGGACCCTCCGCCGCGCTTTGCGCTATGGAGGGTAAATAGGCCGCAATAGGCCGAATAGGCAGTGTGCGGCGGGGAACGCAGAGCGAAAAAACACGGCGGGTGCTCCAGCTCGGGCTGAGGAATAGGCCTTATGGGCCGGATAGGCCCAATAGGCAGGGTGCGGCGAGGAAATACACATACTGTCGCCTGTCCCCGCCCGCCGTGTATTTTCCCATCTCCCTCTCGAAACTTGAGACTTGAAACTTGTGACTATTTTCGTCAATCGGCTTGACAAAGAAAAAACGGGGGATATAGTATAGTTCAGAAGATAACGTGGAGTGTTCAGATATGAACAACAGCATCCCTGCCGTGGAAAAGACTCTTGCCCTGCTGGAACGCCTTGCCGCTTCGGATCGGGGGCTTACCCAGCTGGAATTCAAGGAAGAGCTGGGGATTTCCATGAGCACCTGCTACCGGATTTTGCAGACTTTGCTTGCCCATGAATGGGTACGGAAGGACGAAAAGGGCGTCTATTGCCCCGGCAAAGGGCTTTTTCCGGTGCTGGGTGCCTTTCGGGATTCCTTTTTCCCGTGGAGGGAGATCAGCGAAATTCTGGACCGGATCTCCCGGAAACAGGAGATCATCTGCAAGCTTTCCATCCGGCAGGGGGCCGACCAGCTTACCGTTCTGCGTTCCGAGCCTTCCGGAAGCGAAAATCTTCCTGTCTTTTCCGGGAAAAGGTTTTCCCGCTTTCCCGTCATCGAAGGAAGCGTAGGCGCGGTCCTCCTTGCACAGGAAAGCAGGGAAAACATTCTTCTCCTTGCGGAAAACTGCCCCGTGGATCTGCAGGAAAAATCCTCTCCCCAGCTGATTTTCCGCCGCATCGAATTCCTGCGGAAACACTCTTACGCGCTCAACGAAAACAACCGCTGGCACATCTGCGCCTTTTCCGTTCCCGTGCGGGAAACTTCCGGCGGAAGCACGGCGGCCCTCACCTTCATTCTTCCCCGTCCGGGACTGGACGAAAAGAAACGGAAAAAATACGTCGATCTCCTTATGGAAACCGGCGAAAAATGCGAAAAAACACTGAACGAAAAACACCATAAAGGAAAAGGAGTTTTATCATGAAGATCAATCCTGCCTCCCTCAAGATCACCGACATGCGCTTTGCGGACATCGACGGCGCCCCCAAGCGGTGCACGCTTCTCAAACTCTACACCAATCAGGGCGTCGTCGGCTTCGGCGAGGTGCGGGACGCCTCCTCCCGGACCTATGCGGCCATGCTCAAAAGCCGGATCCTGGGGGAAAATCCCTGCAACGTGGAAAAGATCTTCCGCCGCATCAAGCAGTTCGGCGGCGCCTCCCGTCAGGCGGGGGGAGTCTGCGCCATCGAAACGGCCTGCTGGGATATTGCCGGAAAGGTCTGGGGGGTCCCCGTGTGGCAGCTTCTGGGCGGGAAGTTCCGGGATAAGATCCGCTGTTACTGCGATACCGACAGCGAAGGCAGCGGCGGGGATATGGGAATGGCCTTGAAGGAACGCATGGAAAGAGGATTCACCTTCCTGAAAATGGATCTGGGGATCGAACTCCTTATGAACGTGCCGGGTGCCCTGTGCGCGCCTCTGGGTTTCCTGGAGACCATGCGGGAGTACAAAAAAGTCTTCAAGACGCCTCACGGCTCCATCAGTCCTTCCACCATGCGGGGCAAGGCCTACGATCTCTTCAACACCGCACACCCCTTCACCGGGATCCATTTCACCGAAAAGGGACTGGATTTTCTGGAAGAATATTTTGCCGACTGCCGGAAGGTGGTGGGGTATGAAGTCCCCATTGCCATCGATCATCTGGGGCATATTCCGCTGGAAGACTGCATCAAACTGGCCAGAAGGCTGGAAAAATACAATCTTTCCTGGATGGAGGATGCTCTTCCCTGGCAGATGACGGATCAGTGGGTGCGCCTCCACGAAGCCACCACCGTGCCGCTGGGAACGGGGGAGGATATTTATCTCAAGGAAAACTTCCGTCCTCTTCTGGAATCCGGCGCCCTGGCGGTGGTCCACCCGGACGTCCTTACGGCGGGGGGGATCATGGAGACCAAGAAGATCGGCGACATGGCGGAAGAGTACGGAGTGCAGATGAATCTGCACATGGCGGAAAGCCCCGTGGGCTGTCTTGCCGCGGTGCATATGGCGGCCGCCACGCGCAATTTCATGGCGCTGGAACTGCACAGCGTGGATGTCCCCTGGTGGGGGGATCTGGTGATCCCGTCCCTGAAATACGACGGCGGCTTCATCACCGTGCCGGATGCTCCCGGGCTGGGGATCGAAGCGCTGAACGAAGAGCTCATCAAGGAGAAACTCCACGAGGACTTCCCCGAAGCGTGGGCAAGCACGCAGGAGTGGGACAAAGAGTGGTCCAACGACCGGCAGTGGTCGTAAGAAACGGAGGGAAAAATGAAGAAAGTTCCGGAAGAAGTCAAGGACGCGGTGATCTACCAGATCAATCTGCGGGTCTTTACGAAGGAGGGAACCTTTGCCGCCGCGGAAAAGTTCCTGCCGGACATTGCCGCGACGGGGGCGGACATCGTTTATCTCTGTTCCTTCATGGAATCGGACGATACAAGGGAAAAGGACCGCTGGAGCCTGCGGCAGAGGCGTTCCCTCACGGAAAACCCCTGCAACCCCTACCGCCTGAAAAACTATTTCGTCATCGATCCCGAATACGGGGACGACAAGGCGCTGCGCTCCTTCGTGAACAAGGCCCATCTTCTGGGGCTGAAGGTCATGCTGGATCTGGTGTACGGACACGCGGGCCCCGCCTTCGCAAAAGATCACCCTTCCTATGTGCGGAAAGATGAAAACGGGAATGCGGTGATCAACTCCTACAATTTCTGCGCGCTGGATTTTTCAGCAACGGAGCTTCGGGAATATCTCTGGTACAATATGGAGTATTTCGTGCGGGAATTCGATGTGGACGGCTACCGGTGCGATGTGGGAAAATCCGTTCCGCTGGATTTCTGGGTCGAGGGCAGAAGAAGAGTGGAAAAGATCAAGAAGCCCTTCCTCATGCTGGACGAGTGCGAGATCCAGTATAACAAGGCGGATCAGGACGAGGCCTTCGACATGAACTACTGCCAGTGGTGGACCCAGCTGAGTTTTCCCGATATTTTCCGCTGCGGGATGCCGGCGGTCGCGTTGCGTCTGGCCTGGGAGGAGGCGGAAAAGGCGCGTCCGGGGGCTGTGCTCATCCGCGCTCTGGAACACCACGACACGGCAAACGATATGTACGAAAACCGCGTGGAAAAGATCTCTTCGGCAAAGTGCGAGGCTGCCTATGTGCTCTGCTTCACGGTGAACGGGGTCCCCTTCCTCTACAACGGGTGCGAATACTCCGACACCTCCCGCCACAGCCTTTTCGGGAGAAAGGGAGAGTTCACCATCGACCGGAGCAAAGACCCCAAGGCAAGGACGGCGTTTCTGGCCAACCTTGCCCAACTGCACAGGACGGAAGACGCTCTGCGCAACGGCTCCATGCGCTGGCTGGACAATTCCGCGCAGGAGGCGCTGTGCACCTATGTGCGCACTTCTCCGGGCGGGGAAAAGATCTTCTGCGCCGTCAATTTCGGCAACAAGGACGTAAAGGCGGACTGTCCGGAATTCTGTCGGGCGGAAGAAGGGATCGTTCTGCTCCAAAGAGACGCCGCAACGCCTGAAAAAGGGCGTCTCACGCTTTCCGCCAACGGATTTCTGGCCGTCAAGATCAAATAAACACGATAAACACAGGAGAAAACGATGTCTTCCCGCAAGAATGTTTTGAGGCCGTTCAAGGAGAAGAAGGATTTCATGAACGGGAGGATCCGTGACGGGATCGAGGCGAACCGGAAAGGGTACGCCTTTCTGAAGCTGGTGGATGAAAGCGGAAACCCCGTAAAGGACGCGGATGTGAAAATCACCCAGAAAAGCCACGATTTCAAGTACGGAGCCAATCTTTTCATGCTGGACGAATTTTCGAAGGAAAAGCGGTCCGAAGCGAAAAAGAACGGAAAGTACCGGGAGATCTTTGCGGAAATGTTCAATATCGCCACTCTCCCCTTCTACTGGGATACGCTGGAGCCCGAACAGGGAAAACCCCGCTTCGCCAAGGGGAGCAAAAGGATCTACCGGAGACCCGTGCCCGATCTCTGCCTGGAATACTGCGAAGAAGCGGGGATCGAACCCAAGGCCCACTGCCTCAACTACTGTCATTTCATGCCCAAGTGGGCTTTAGGCTCGGTCCAATGGGAAAAAATGTGTCTGGAAAAACGGTTCCGGGAGCTTTCCGAACGTTACGGGAAGCGTATCCCCATGTGGGAGGTCACCAACGAAACGAACTGGACCTGGTGCAACGCCTCTTTGTACACGCAGGACGATCTGGTGGAGTGGAGTTTCGCTCTGGCGGAAAAATATTTCCCCGCCAACAAACTGGTCATCAATGAAGCCCACATCCGGGCATGGAAGGACTTCGTGTGGAACCGCAGTCCCTACTATATGCAGATCCAGCGGGCCCTGCTCAAAGGCGCCCGCATCGACGGTATCGGCATGCAGTTCCATATGTTCTACCGCAGGGAGATGGAGGAAACCGAGACCGCCGTCTTCTACGACCCGGAACGGATCTACAACGTGATGGACACCTATGCGAAACTGGGAAAGCCCATGCACGTCACGGAACTGACCATCCCCGCCTATTCCAACGATCCGGAGGACGAGGAGATCCAGGCGGAGATCCTGAAGAACCTCTACGGCATGTGGTTCAGCCATCCCGCCATGGACGGGATCATCTACTGGAATCTCCCCGACGGCTACGCCCACGGCACCACGCCCGGCGACATGAGCAAGGGGGAGAACTATTATTACGGCGGACTGCTCCGGTTCGACTTCAGTTTGAAGCCCGCGGGTCAGGTGATCCGGGATCTCTTCGGGAAAGAGTGGCGCACTGTTCTCACGAAGCACTCTTCCTCTTCCGGAGAACTCTCCTTCAAGGGGTTCTACGGCACCTACGATCTGGAAATTTCCGCAGGCGGCAGAAAAACGCGGGAAACCATCCGCTTAAGCAAGGAAAGCAATCGTCATTTCACCATAAAACTCTAAGTTTCTCGAAAAGAAAAGGAAAGGATTCACACCATGCCCTCACTCAAAGACATGCGGGGAAAAGCAAAGGAAGCAGGACTCATGAAACTGGATCGGCTCATTGCCGCGCGCCAGAGGATCCCCGACTGCAAACTGCCCATTCCCATCAGGGAACTGTGCGAACGTTACGAACGCCTCTACACGGGCTGCATCAACGACGTTCTGCGGGAGTACACCCTTCTGGACCAGAATCTGCCCTCCGACATCATGCCGCTGCGGGATGAAATGACCGTATGCGGGGAAGCCTTCACCGTGAAGAGCGCCCCCAACGTGATGATCGAAGGGGAGATGACCTTCCGGGCGCAGATGCTGGACGACTTCAAACCGGAAGGGGTGGTGGTGTGGGATACCTCCAGCGACGTGGAAGGTTCCCTGTGGGGCGGCGTCATGACCGCCACGGCCATCAGCAGGGGCATCCGGGGCGCGGTGATCGCCGGTGGGATCCGGGATACCAAGCAGATCCTGGAGCAGAAATTCCCCATTTTCTACAAATACCGCACCAGCAACGGTTCTCTGGGCCGCTGCATGATCACCCACTATCAGGTGCCCATCAAGGTCGGCAAGGTCACCGTCCGTCCCGGAGACATCATCTTCGGCGACATCGACGGCGTTCTGTGCATCCCCCGGGAGATCGCCTATGACGTGCTTCTCCGGGCGGAAGGGATCGAACGCAACGAAGTGGATATTTTCGCCTGGGTGCGGCAGGGGGATACCATTGCCCAGATCATCGACAAAGGCGGATATTTCTGAGGTTGTTGAGGAGGTCTCATCATGGGTTTTTCCATGGATTTCAAGGGGAAAAGGGCCTTTGTGACGGGCTCCAGCCGGGGGATCGGCCGGGCAACGGCGCTGCTTCTTGCCTCTCTGGGGGCCGAAGTGGTCTTTCACGGGACGAAGGAAAGTCCCCAGCTTCTTTCCGCCGTGAAGGAGGCGGGGGAAGACGCTTCCTTCGTCACCGGGGATCTGGGGGATATGGAAAGGACTGCCGCATTGATTCGGGAACTTGACGAAAGAAAACTTTTTCCGGACATCCTTGTCCTCAACGCCTCGGTGCAGAGCTACACCGGACTGGACAACTTTTCCTGCGAGGAGTTTTCCCGGATGTACCGGACCAATGTGGAATCCAATCTCCTGTTTCTCAAGCATCTGGTCCCTTCCATGCGGGAAAAGCGCTGGGGCAGGATCATTTTCGTGGGAAGCGTCAACGGAACGCGTCCCGCCTCCCGGCTGGCCGTCTACGGTTCCACCAAAGCGGCATTGATGAATGCGGCCAGGGCGGCGGCCGTGGACAATGCCCCCTTCGCCGTCACGGTGAATACGGTCCTTCCGGGGGTCATTGCCACCGACCGCAACGCGAAGGCCCTGAGCGATCCCGCCTTCCGGACCGAACTGGAGGAAAAGATCCCCGCCCGGAGGTTCGGCAGTGCGCAGGAGTGCGCTTTCCTCATTGCGTTTCTTGCTTCGGAAAATGCTTCCTACATCACGGGGGCGGAGATCCCCGTGGCAGGAGGTTTCCAGCTGTAAGAAGCCGGGAGGGGGGCCGCCCTCTCCCGCTTCCTCTCCTTTTTTCGGAACGGCGGAAAAAAGAGGGGGTTTTTGCCGGAAAAACCGCTCCATCCATTGCATTTTCAAATTGTAAGAGTATATTAAAGCATTTTCTGCAACTTTCTTACAACGGTCAATCAGGACGGAGCTGTCTCATGTTTCTTGAAAACGTGCCTGCAAGCATTGTCGGAACCCTGTTTGCTCTCTGCTGGTTCATCTCCGGCATCTGGGCAATGCGGTCGTTTGCCAAAAGCGGTCAACTGCATTTGAATCCCGTGGAAAAGAGCCTCTGCGTCCTGCTTTCCCTTCCACTGGGCCTTGTCGGTGCGGGCGCGTTTCTCGCTCTCTCCCAGAAGGAGAGGATCGTGGAGCTTTTCCATCCGGATCCCACGAAACAGAAGGCGGACAATATGGACCTCACCCTTCTGGACGAGTACGGCAGAAACATCCAGCAGAAGGACAAGAATCAGGCGGGCGTGCTTGCCGTGAAAAAGATCGTCTGGGATGCTCTTTCCTCCAATGCAAGCGATATTTTCATCGATCCCAAGAACGAATCCTATCTTGTCCGGCTGCGGGTGGACGGGGGGATCCGGATCCACAGCACGCTTCCGGAACGGGAGGCATTGCAGGTCATCAGCGTATTCAAGATCTTTTCGGGAATGGACATTGCGGAAAGACGCAGACCTCAGGACGGCTCCTTCAATGCCCTGTACAAAGGTTCCTCCGTATCCTTCCGCGCGGCCACCGTGGGGGTGTACGGCGGAGAAAAGATCACATTGCGGGTCATCGCCTCCGAAAACGGGGACCGCAAACTTAACGAGGTGGGACTTTCCCAAAGCCAGTATGAGCTCATCAGTTCCGCGCTGAAACTGCCCTCCGGCATGATTCTGGTCTGCGGCCCCACGGGAAGCGGGAAGACCTCCACGCTGTACGCCATGCTGGGTTCGCTGGACTACAATCTCAAGAACGTGCTCTCCATCGAAGACCCGGTGGAACGGGTGATTCCCAACATCAGCCAGATCGAAGTCAACTCCAAGGCGGGGATCACCTTCGGTTCCGTCCTGCGCAACTCTTTGCGGCAGAATCCCGACGTCATCTGTCTGGGGGAGATCCGGGACGAGGAGACCGCCACCATTGCGGCGCAGGCGGCCCAGACGGGGCACCTGATCCTTGCTACGCTGCACAGCAACGACAATATCGGCACTCTGGTGCGTCTCACCGATCTGGGGGTCCCCCTGCGCAACATCGCCGCCGCGCTTCAGACCTGCATTTCCCAGCGGCTGATCCGGAAACTCTGCCCCCATTGCAAGAAGCCGGCTTCTCTCAACGAAAGCCAGCAGGCGTACTGCAGACAGTACAACATCCCCTTCGACGCCATCAAGGCGCCTCAGGGGTGTCCCCGGTGCGGAAACACGGGGTATTCGGGGCGGATCGCCGTTTTCGAAATCATGGCGATGAACGATTCCCTGCGTCAGCTTCTGGAAAAGCCGGAAACCACCATTACGGACGTAAAGGCCTTCGTGGAGTCTTCTCTGGGAAGTTCTTCGCTGGGCTCGCAGATCATGGGCCATGTGATCAAGGGGGAGACCTCCTGGGAAGAGTATGAACGCGCAACCATCAATTTCTGACGGAAAAACACGAATTTTGCAAGGAGAAACATCATGATATTCTGGGGTATGATCGCCGGCGGAGTGATCGGCGGAATGGTGGGGATGAAGAACAAGTTCCTGTATAACTGGAACTTCCTTTTGAGTTCCCTTTTCGCTTCTTACCTTTCTTTCGTCCTCTCTCCTCTGGCGCTGGATGTGCTCAAGGACTTCAAGGATCTGCCCCAGGGCGTGAAGAACGGAGCCCCCTCCTGCGTGCTTTTCTTCGTGTTTCTGGTGGTGTTCTGCAAGATTTTCGGCAACGCAGGCGGAGAAAAAGATCTCTCGGAATTCCTGCCGGAAGCGCTGGAAAAACTCCTGAGCTGGGGCATGGGGTTCCTTTCCGGGCTCCTTTTGCTGGGTATGATCCTTTTCTGCGCAACGGCGGTTCTTCCGGAATTTTCGGGGGAGACCTTCGAGGCGCGGCAGAAAAGAATTTCCGGAGCAAGGGATGTGGCGGAAAACATCCTCTCCGCGGGAAGAATCCTCACATGGTCCGGCTCCTATGCGGGCAAACAGAGTGCGCTTCTGAAAAAGATCCTTCCCGACCCCGTGGAGAAAAAGGCGGAAGAACCTTCTCCCGAAAAGAAGAAGGACATGAAGAAACAAGTCAGGAAAAAACGCGTTCAGAAGAACTCCCCGGCCGTTGCCTCGGGAAAAACGGAAAAGGCCGGGAAAGAGGAAGCTCCCGTAAAGCAGGAGACTTCGGAAAGCGCGGAAACGGCGAAAAAGGACTCCGAAACTTCCGCTTCTCCCGATAAGAAGGAGCCGGAAAAACAGCAGGAATAGTGATTTTTTTCTCTCCGG
>JAGAEF010000016.1 GCA_017613255.1 Lentisphaeria bacterium | reverse complement strand
CCAGATGCAGTTCGACTTCGGCGACATCTGAACGGCAAGACAAAAATCTGACAAAAACGCTTTTTCAAAACGGCTGTCCCTTACGCAGGGATATGCCCGCCAATACCCCGTTTTTGCTTTTTTATGGGATATCTGTGAAAATATCCCTTTCTTTTCTCAAGAGAGCCCCCTTTTTCGCGGAAAAACGGCGTTTCCCTTATTCGGCGTACCCGATCCCCACATAGTAGGACATGGCGTTCTGGGTGGTATCCAGCCGCCCGAACTGGCAGACGATGGGAATGGAGGAGCTCACCCGCACCGCGTACTGGGTGAGAAGAGGGATTTCGTTTCCTCCCATATCGGACGGCTTGTCCATCCTCAGGGAAATGATCCTTTCCCCGGGGACGGTGACGGAAATATTCTTCCGGGGAGGCCGGTCGGAATAGTAGATGTCGATAACGACTTTGGCCTCCTCGGCGTAGGTGTTGAAAAGCATCAGGGCTTCGTGGGGCTCCATGGGGCCGTTTTCGATCTTGTCCGGCAGGTAGCCGTCGGCAAAATACCAGGTGCGTTTTCCGCCTTCTTTCATGATTCATCCTTTCTTGTTTTCAGGGTATCCGCGGGAGGAACTTTCTCCCGGTTCGCGTAGAGTTTCCGGTACATTCTCGGGGAACAGGAACTGAACTTCCGGAAGGACCGGGAAAATTCCATTTCCGAGGTAAAGGAACAGTTGAACATGATCTCCTTGATGCGCATATCGGTGAGACGCAGGAGTTCCGCCGCCCGGATCATCTTCTGCTCCCGGAGAAATTCGCAGGGGGAACGCTGGTGGCTCTGGCGGAAAAGCCGCCGGAAATGGTGGAGGGAGATCCCCTTTTTCGCCGCGATCTTTCCGAAGGGGAAATCCGCAAAGGGATTTTTCCGGATCTCGTCCCCCAGAAGCAGGATCCCGTAAGGATCCTCCCCGGGCCTTGCGGGCTTTTCCAGCGTGCGCACAGCCTCCAGCATGAGAAGATCCAGATTCACGGCAAGTTCCGCATGATGCTGTTCCTTCCCCAGCCGATAGGAATTCACCATGTCGAAAAAGATTTCGCTCACCTTTTCCGGGTCGGAAGGAATGAGAAAGCCTTCCGGAAACTTTTTCTCCAGAAAGGCGACCATTTTTTCCGAACGGGGCCCGGAACAGTCGCAGTAAAGGTGTTCGCAGGGGGCCTTCTGCTCCGGAACGGAAGCAAAACGGTAAAGGTCCCCTGCCCTCATCCAGAAAAGCGCAGGGGCGTCCAGAAGGATCTTTTCGCCGTTATGGAACAGAAAAACATGCCCGCTTCTGATAAGTTCGATGGAATTGGTGAGGGGACGGAATTCGCACCCGTCCCCCTGCACGAAGTAACGGTGAACGATGAAGCGGAACTGAATGTCGTCGAAGTATTCCATATCTTTCTCCTGCCCCAATATACCCTTTCTTTCCCTTTCTGCAAGCCGAAAAGAGAAAAAAACTTTAAAAAAAGTCCTTTTTTGATAAGTTTTTGCCCGTTTCCGTCCTTTGCAGAAAGGGAAAAGAGCTGTATATTGAAGGAAAGGAAAAAACTCACCCCAAACCAAGGAGGAAACATGTTCAAAGTCGGATGTGCGGAACAGATTCTGGAGGTCCCGCTGTTTGCGGAACTGTACGGGTACGGCTTCTTTCAGGGCCGCAGAAACGTGGGGGTCCACGATCCCCTTTACTGCAGGACGTTCTGCTTCAATGACGGCAGTTCGAGAGCCATGATCGTCTACACGGATACCTGCGTCATTCCGGACGAATACGCGCAGGAGATGCGTGCGAAACTCGCCTTCCGCTACAAGATCCCCGCCGGCCAGATCGCCTTCGTGGCCACCCACACCCACAGCGCGCCTCCTCTGGGCTTCCGCAGCGGCGTGGGGTTCGGTACGGCGGATCCGGACTTTCAGGAGACCTGGAAAAAAGCGGTCCTCAAGACGGCGGAAAAGGCCTTCCTTTCCGAAGAAGAGATCGAATACGCCCTTGCCGGGGCAACTCCTCTCACGGAAAAGCTGGGCAGAAACCGGGTGGAGGTGGAAAAGAACATCACGGATGAAACGATCCGTTTCCTCTGCTTCATGAAAAAGGACGGCTCCTGCAAGGCCCTTATCCACAATCACGGCATCCACGGGATCGCCATGAACGGCGCCTGGGCAAGACTGGTTTCCGCCGACTGGATGGGAGCGGTCAACGCCCTTATCCAGCAGGAGGGTCTTGCGGAAATGCCGCTTTTCCTGCAGGGCCCCTGCGGCGACGTCAACACGGCGACCGCCTGCAGTATTTTGAAAAACGACACGGCCGCCGCCGTCATCGGAAAAAAGTACGTTGCCGACCTCAGGAAGGGGATCAAAAAGTACGGGAAAAAGATCACGGATCTGACCATTTCCGGAACGCTCAAATCCTTCAAGTTCCCGGTCAAAGAGCAGACGGCACAGCAGTTGAGAGAGGATGCGGAAGCCTTCCAGGCCGTCTCCAATCAGCACGTCCTCCGGTTGAAGGAAATG
>JAGAEF010000138.1 GCA_017613255.1 Lentisphaeria bacterium | reverse complement strand
GGCATCTACGGCACGAGCAATTATACGGAAACGGTCTGGATCAAACGGCTGGGCAGCACGCAGTATTCGGATGCCCAAAAACAAAACGGTCTTGGTCAAGGCTATATCGCCTGGAACGAGACTCCTTTCCGCTATCTGAAAAGCATTCTGCACTGTCCCACGGCGGAGGCGATCCCGCTGTACTCGGGCGGGAACTGGTACACGAATCCGCCCTCCGACTATACGATCAATGCCTGCACCTCCGGCAACGGCACGGTGAACTGGAATGTGAACAGGCCTCCGCTTACGGGGGAAGTGGCGGACACAAGAAATCACGTTTTCAAACTGAGCTCCCCCAGAAACGCTTCTCAGGTGGCATGGCTTCTGGAAAGCAAGAATTATCTTGGCAGTCTCATGGCAAGACACACGAACTATACCTTCAATGCGGGGATGCTGGACGGACACGTGTCGAAATTTCAGGCTTACAAGCTGGGGCTGAAAGTAAACCGCATCGACAAGACCTACAACCAGATCTATGCGGACACCTGGCAGAATTACCCGCCCTTCGTGAAATGAGTTTCTGTCGAGTCGGGCCGCTTTCTGCAAAAGAAGGGTGCCGCAGCAAAAACTGAAGAAAAGTCTCATCTTTCTGAAATAACGGAGCATTCTGTTTATGAACAAAATTTTCGGACTGTTTTTGGCATGTAGTTTTGCCCTTGCCGCGCATGGCGCCATTCCTTTCGTTTCCGGAAACAAAACACTCCTGAAAGCGGCAACGGGAGAAAATTCCACCCCATCGGAAGAACTTGCCTTTACGGAACTTGCCAACTATGTAAAAGAGGTTTTCGGGGCAACTCTGGAAAGGGGGGAACCCAAAAATTCCGGAATCATCATTGCCACGCTCGCCTCGAAGAACATCCCCCCGGCCGTACGGGAAAAACTTTCCGCCTCGAAAATGGACGATTCCTTTTATCTCAAGACCGCGGACGGAAAACTGTACATCGTGGGGAAGGAAAACTCCGGGGCCCTTTACGGGACGTATGAGTTCATAGAGAAATATCTGGGAGTCTGCTGGCTGTATCCCGGAACGGAAGGGGAATACTTCCGGAAAAAAAGTGATTTTACGATCCCGGACATCGATTCGTTTCAGGAACCGGATTTCCCGTATCGGTTCACCACGCAGGTGGGAAGCGGCGGATTGAGTCCGATCGGGCGGAGCTGGGCAGCACGACTCCGCTTCCATGTTTCCGGCACAGGCGGGTTCGGCGGCTGGCATACGGAATGGCTTCAGAACGAAAAAGCACGGGAATTCGTCAGCGCCCGCAACATTCTCCACAAAGTCGCGGACGAGGGCGGGCACATGACGTTTTCCAAACAGGTCTCCGAGAAGGAATATTTCAGCACCCATCCGGAATATTTCGCGCTGGTCAACGGAAAAAGGCAGGGACCTCACAACTGCCTTTCCAACGAAGAGGTCCAGAGGATCGTGGCGGACTACATCATCTCCCTTTTCGACAGGCACGGCACGAAAAATATCCGGTACATCTTTTCCACGGTCGATTCGGGAAAAGGCTGGTGCGAGTGCGAAAAATGCCGCGCAATGGACGGAAATGACGGAACTCTTGATCAGTCCCGGAGATTCCATCAGGCGGTCCAGAATATCGCAAGGAAGGTCTATGCAAAGCACCCGGACGCGAAACTTGTCCTGCTTGCCTACTGGAATTACCGGGAGTTCCCGGAAGGGGTGAAGATCGATCCCCGCATGGAGGTCTATTTCTGTACGCACCAGCGCTGTCATGCCCATTATCTGGATGACCCCAACTGCGCGAGGAACGTCAGGATGCTTTCCCTCATGAAAAAGTGGCTGGCGCTCAATCCGAAAATGTACTTGTATGATTACGAAAATGCCACTCCGGGGATCTGTTATTCCCCCATCGAAAAGGTCCTGCTCCACGACCTCAAACTTTATAAGAAGCTGGGGCTTCTCGGGAGAAAGGACGAGATCCGGCTCTGGGATGCGCGTTTCGTCGGCCCATGGAAAAACGATCCCTGGCTCACGACTCTCTCCCCCTATGAAAACTGGCAGTTCTGGCAGATCTTTTCCAAGGCGGCATGGGACAGTTCCATCGATCTGGACCGGACGCTTGAGGATCTGGAATCGAAATATTACGGAAAAGCCTATCCTGCCATGAAAAAATATCAGACGCTGCGGAGAACTCTGTGGGAAAACACCTCCGGCTGTTTCGAAGGCTGGGGCGCCCAGAACGATCACCGGACAGCAAAGATCCTTCAGAAACCGGGGGCGAAAGAACAGCTTCTCAAACTTCTCGATGAGGCACATAAACTTGCCGAAGGGGATCCCCGCATCGAAAAACGCGTTGCCCTCGACCGGAAATTCCTTCAGCATTTCTGGATCGAAGCAAACGAAAAGTACCGTTCCAACCTGGGGAGGACCATTCCCGCGCCGAAATGTCCCGTTCCCCCGGTGATCGACGGCGTGGAGGAGCCCCTCTGGGCTTCCGCCGGATGGATCGCAAACTTCAGGGACCGTGCCGGCAGGGAGGCCCGAGGCGATCTTGCCGCAAAGGCGGCCTTTTTCAGCGATGAAGAAAATCTTTATGTGCTTGTCTCGGCCGGCGAGTCCAAGCCGGAAAAGCTTACAGCGAATGCTCCGGCGGAAAAACCGCTTCCGGAGATCTGGAAGGACGATGCCGTGGAGATTTTCATAGCGCCCCCCAACAATGCGGGAAAGTATTACCAGTTCGTCGTGAATTCCAAAGGGATCATGGCGCAGCTGGAACAGCCCGGGCTCCGGCAGGCGGATCTGGGTACGAAAGCGGCCGCAAAGGTTTACAGGGATCATTTCGTAGTGGAACTGCGGATCCCCGCAAGGAATCTGGAGGGAGTGTTCCGTTCCGGAGTCCTCTGGGGGATCCACGCGGCACGTTCCCGGAAGGTCTCCGACGGTACGCAGCAGTCCTGGTCCTCCATCGACGGCATTCCGAATCACGGGGTGACGGATTTTCGGCCGCTTCTCATCGGGGAACCTCTCATCACCAACGGTTCTTTCGATCAAATTCAGAACAATATGCCGAAAGACTGGAGCGGGAAGAAGGTCGAAGCGGTCCCGGAAAACGGCGGATATGCCGTAAAACTCAATCCCGGCGGCTATCTTCTGCGGATCCTCTACGGACGCGCCCCGGACCGGCTTTTCATGCCCAAACAGCCGGTCCCCGTCCAGATCCGGTTCAAAGCCAGGGGCAAAGGCCGCATCTACCTGCAGTTCGCCAGATACATTTCCCGGGGAAAAGGCAGGAACGATCCGGTAAAATCGGACCGCAGCGAGATATTCCGCCTGACCCCCGAAATGAAACTCTGTTCGGTGGATTATACCATCCCCGCCAATGAGTTCATTCAGCTGTTTTTCGTTGCCACAGGAGAAACGGAAGCGGTCATAGACGATGTTTCCATCACCAGAAGGTAAAAGAGAAAGCGACAGGAAAAAATGTTCGACGTTCAAAAGCTCATCCATTCGATCTGCGCCGGAGAAAAGACGCTTCTAACCGTAAACGGCAGAAAATATCCTCTTGCAAAAGCACGAAATCTTTCCGTGACGAAAACGCTATGCACAGGTTCTTTCCCTTCCGGACTTGCCTTTGCGCTGAAGAACCAACGGAAAAACGGTCAGGTGATCTTTTCCCTCACGCTGGAAAACAAAGGGAAAAAGGCGGTCACTCTGGGGGATATCGTATTTTTCACCCACAAGGAAGATTCCGTTTCCGGCGTGAAAAAGGATCGGGCCATATTCGGGTTCCACGACAGTCTGGGCGACAATTACGTCGACCCCGTCACGTTCAGCTCCGGCAAACACATGGTCAAGCCCATGTGTCTCGTCTATGACCTTGCCGGGAAAAAGACCTTCTTTTCGGCCCAGCGCACCTTCGAACGCAACGTGGCGGCCTATGAACTGCGCTTCGACCCGAAAAAAGCCCTTCTCAAGTCCATGAAGTGTTTCATGGAGGTAATGGATTATTCTCTCTGCCCGGGGCAGAAGGTCACCACGGATGAGCTCGTCCTTTTCCTTTCCAACTCCCGGGATCCTTTCGACGTGCTGGAAAGCTGGGCGGAGGATGTCCATGGTATTTACAAGCCCGACATTCCCGAAAGAAGTCTGGCGGGATTCATCACGGGCCTCATGGTCAGCACGAAAGCGGAATCTTCCGTGGATCAGATCCGGCGGCAGACGAAGGCCGCAGGCCAGCTCCGGAAACTGGGGCTGGAATACATCTGGATCAGCATCGACAATCTCAAGGACTCTCTGGCGGGGAACTGGCTCACGCCCAACCGGAAGAATTTCGCAAACGGGGTCCGCGCTTTCGTGGAGGAAATGACTTTGCAGGGCTTCAAACCCGGCCTCTGGATCGCGCCCTTCTATCAGGCGGAAGGCTCCACGGGAAACCGGGAAACCACCGATTTCCAGATCCGGAAAAAGGACGGGGGAAAAGCCGACCGGGGCCGTTGGCTCTGGGGCAAAAAGGACGCTTCCGGCAATCTGCCGCTCCTTCATGCCCTGGATCCGGCAGACATCCGTTCGACCAAGTACATCGAAAAGGTGTTCCGGACGTACGCCGACTGGGGGATCCGTTACCACATGATCGACTTTCTCTCTTCCGGGCTGTACCGCAAAGAGGATCTTTCCAGCGGATTCTGCCGTGAACACTATTACCGTTTCCTGCGCTCCATCAAAAAGTTCGTGGCGCCGGACACCCATTTGCTGGGAGCTTCCGGCACCTCCATTTCCCTCATCGGCGCGGTCCATTCCAACCGGATCGGAGCGGATTACGGGGAAGGCCGTCCTCTGGAGCCCCAGTTCCCCTCCTATCCGGCCAACTACGTCATCAACGGTTCCTTCGGATCCGCAGGCGCCCCCAACCGCAACGCGGTGACCAATCTTGCCATGTGGTATTTTGCCCACGACCGGTTTTTCCAGTGCAACAGCAACATGATGACCGTGGACAAGCCCATCCCCGTGAACGAGGCGCAGATCGCGGCCACCTTGTTCGGGATGAGTCCGGGCCCCGTTTTCTTTGGAGACGACATGGAAAGAATGAGTCCGGAACGGCTCGCCCTGCTCAAAAAAGTTCTCCCCCGCTGTCCCGGCATGCCGCTGCCTGCGGATCTCTTCGCCAAGACGGACGTGCGCACGGATTTCGTGAGGACCTTCATCCTGCCTGTCCGGAGGGAATGGGGCACGTGGTATATCTGCGCGGTCTTCAACCTCAACGATTCCTTCCGGAAACTGGATCTAAAGGGAACGCTTCTGCGTCTGGAAAAGAACAAATCCTACCGCATGTACGATTTCTGGATGGAAAGCTATATGGGGATCTTCCGGAACGAAAAGTCCATCGAGATCCCGGCGAACTCCTGCCGGGTCTTCCGGTTCGAAGAGGTTCGGGAACACCCCTGGATCCTTTCCACGGATTTTCATGTGAGACAGGGGGATGCCGAACTCCAGGAGGTCGTCTGGGATGAGAAGAAATTGAGACTTTCGGGCAAGTGCAAACGGGCCTCGGGAGAAGAAGGAAATATTTTCCTCATCTCTCCGGATTCTTTCATGGAAAAGAATCACAACCGGGGCCTGATGGTCTCCAAGACGGCCATCGACGGGAGTCTCATCATCAAAAAGCATATCCTCTTCCGCAAAGAGACGGAATCCTGGAGCATCGATTTTTTGCCCTGCGACAAAAAATGACCGTTCCGGGGAACACAAAAAAGGATCCGAACAGGAGAAAAAACATGAATTGGGATAAAGTCATCGACAGGAAAAAGTGTCTGGAAAGCGCCCGGAATGCGGCGGAATATATCTACCGTTCCCAGAACTGTCAGGGGCAGGCCTACGGGTATCTTCCCTCCGGGATAGAATCGGAACGGTACATCGAATACAAGCCCGCGCAGTGGACGATCGCGTTCGGAGCCATGGCCCTTCTGGCCGCTTCCGCCGCCTTTCAGGAGGAGCGTTTCCGGAAGGCTTCTCTCCTTGCCGCCGAATACATCAAATCCCTTCAGGTCTTCAGCCCCTTCCTGAAGGAGGACTACGGCGCCTTCAACGAGAGCGGCCCCCATACCAACTGGTGTTATACCAGAGACTCGGTTTCCGCCGCATGGAGTTTCCTTGTGCTCTACAAGGCTACGCACAACGAAGAGTATCTGGAACGGGCAAGACTTTTCGCCGAATGGTTCGTGCGCAGAACGTTGGATCCCGACGGCTGGCCCGTTTCCCGCGTGTTCTTTACGAGAGAAGCCCATGATGCCATTACCTCCCGGCCGGGGGGAGAAAACATCGACGAATTCGCGAACGTGCAGGGCTATTTTCAGGGCGGGGGCCTGAACTTTTTCAAACTGCTTGCGGAAACCTCCGGAGATGGGAAATGGGTCTCGGACATGTATCTAAAAATCGCCGATCTTCTGGTGGACCGCATGCAGGAACCCTGCGGAAATTACAATTCCGTCAAGATCGCGACAAAAGAGTTCAATCCCCCTAAATACGTGCGGGACGATTTCTGCTCGCTGGGATTGATCGGGGCCTATAAACTCACGAAAAACCCCAAGTACATCCAAAGCGTGGAAAAGTATCTGCGGTACGCCTTCTCCATCCAGCTGCCGGACGGGAGTTTCAAGGATGACGATTCCATTGCCTCCATCCCGGAGATTTTGAACGCCGCTTATGAGGCGGAAGGGCTGATGGATACCTCCTTCATCTCCGAAGATGCCGTGAAAAGCGCCTTCGACTTCCTCTTCAAACGGCAGTACGACGGATGGCTGTACCGGAAAATGGCGGGAGGCTTCATCGAGGAGACTTTTGTGGACATCAACTCCTGGCCGCCGCCGGTTTTCACGATCCATCTGCGGGGGACAAGTTATGCCACGCTCTTCCTTCTGAAAATGGCCACCGGGAAGGCCGTGGGGATCGAAGCGTGACGCAGCAGGTTTGATGAGCGCCGTGGGGGGACAGGTCCGAGGGGGAGGCAAAATCCCTCCGGAGCACGGGGAAAAAGCATTCCCGCACGAAAAAAAGCAGCAATGCCCCCTTGAAAAGCGGCACAGGAATGGTATGGTAATATAACGGCGGCGGCTTACTCTTTCCGATATGGGACGAAATCCGCCGTCTGAATCAGGTCCGGCATCGCCGGACGCCAACAAAAGGAAAAAAGGATGCCACAGGACAAAAATCTGAAAGTAGCCATTATCGGACTTGACACAAGTCATGCCGTGGAATTTCCGAAGAGGATGCAGGATCTTTCCATTCCTCCGGAACGTCATGTGGACGGCCTGACGGCGACCCGCTGTCTGAGTTTCCCCACCGCCTTCACCAATGCCGAAGAGCTGGCCCAGCAGAAAGCGTATCTGGAAAAAATCGGAGTGGAAGTGACCGATGATCTGGAATACGCCGTGGGGGACTGCGACGGGATCATGATCGAAATCAACGATCCTGCTCTCCATCTGGAATATTTCACGAAATGCGCGGAATTCGGGAAGCCCATTTTTCTGGACAAGCCCTTTGCGGATACGGACGAAAACGCCCGGAAGATCCTGACGCTGGCAAGGGAAAAGAACATCCGTCTTTTTTCTTCTTCCGCCCTGCGTTACGATTCCGCCTTCGTTACGGGCCTTGAAACGTGTCCGTTCACCCCCACGTCGGCCATTGTTTGGGGGCCTCTGGGGCGTGCGGCGGCAGGTTCCTCTCTGGTGTGGTACGGCTGTCACTCCTTCGAAATGTTCGAAGCCGTCATGGGCAGGGGGGCGGCCGCCGTCTACACCTACAGGGACAGGAACAGCTGCGTATGCAGCATTACCTACCGGGACGGGCGGCACGGGGTCGTGGAACTCAACGGCAACGCGTTCCGCTACGGGCTCCTTCTGCGGGACAATGTCCATGGGGCTTCTGTCATCCAGCCCGGAAAGACCACCATGTTCTATACGGAACTTTTGAAGAGGATCACGAGCTTTATGCAGGGGGAAGATATTCTTCCTCTGGAAGACTCTCTGGAAGTCATTTCCATTCTCTCCGCGGCGGACCGCAGTCTGGCATCCGGCAAAAACGAAATCGTATATTCCCTCTAACGGCAAAAAGGAGATCACAATGCAAAGAATCAAAGTGGGGATCATCGGACAGGGAAGAAGCGGACGCAACATCCACAGACATCTTTTCGAAACGGTGCCCAAGCTCATGGAACGGTATGAGGTCGTGGCCGTGGCGGATCCGATCCCGGAACGTACAGCCCCCTCCAATCCCGGCGCAAGTGCCGCCTGCAAACGCTACAGCGACTACCGGGAACTGCTGAAAGACCCCAACGTGGAACTGGTGGTCAACGCCTCCCGCAGCCTCCAGCACGTGCGCGTGAGCAAGGAAGCCATGGAAGCCGGGAACAACGTCATTTCCGAAAAACCTCTGGCCCGCACCGTGGCGGATGCCGACAGCGTCTTCGAAACCGCCCGCAGGACCGGCAGATTTTTCGCCGTTTTCCAGCAGTCCCGTTTCCGGCCCGTGTTCACCAAGGCTCTGGAGCTGGCCAATTCCGGGATCCTGGGAAGGATCGTCATGGTCAAGATCATCTATAACGGATTCGACTTCCGTTCCGACTGGCAGACCGTGCAGGATATGTGCGCGGGCTCTCTTCTCAACACCGGTCCCCATCCCCTGGATCAGGCCCTGCAGTTCTACGGCGACGCCGATCCGGAACACGTTCTGTGCCTCATGGACAACGTCAACTCCTACGGGGATGCGGAAGATCATGTGAAACTCCTCCTGTACGGAAAAGGCCATCCCACCATCGATCTGGAAGCCTCCTCCTGCCAGCTGTACAACCCCTACATCTACCAGATCTACGCCAGCAGAGGCTCCCTTGTGGCGACCAACACGGAAGTGAGCTGGAAGTACTGCATCAAGGAAGAACTTCCCGAAAACCACCTCAAACTGGATACGCTGGAAGGGGCGGGCAGACTTCCCACCTACAGCGGCGGGCCCAGTCCGATCTACTATGAAAACAAGTGGAATCCCCCCATCGACAACTGCGGGTTCGATTACATGGGAAGCATCTACTACCAGAACATCTATGAGGCGATCCTTCACGGAGCCCCGCTGAAGGTGACCTGGGAGCAGGTCCGGCGGCAGATCGCGGTGATCGAAGAGTGCCACCGCCAGAATCCGCTTCCCAAGACCGTCAAGGTCGATCCTCTTACGATGTAAGAATGCATACGGCGCAATCGCTGGAACAGGATCTTGTCTCCGCCGGTTTTTCCGGCGGAGAAACGGTCCTCATCCACTCCTCCATGAAGTCCATAGGCGAGGTGGAGGGCCGTGCGGAAGGCGTGCTGGACTTTCTTTGCGACTTTTTCCGTGACGGCCTTCTCGTCTTTCCCACGCTCTCCTATGCTTCCGTAAGGGAAACGGTCGATCCGGTCTTCCGCCCTCTGGAAACGCCCGCCTGCACCGGGATCCTGCCGGAACTGTTCCGGAAGCGGCCGGGCGTGGTCCGTTCTCTTCATCCCCTCCACTCTCTTGCGGCGCTGGGGAAGGACGCAAAGGAATTCACGGCGGGACACGAAAAATTTTCCACCGCCTTCGATCCCCTTTCCCCCTGGGGGAAACTTGTTTCCCGGAAAGCCAAAGTCCTCCTCATCGGGGTGGATCTGGACAGCATGACTTTTCTTCATGCCGTGGAACAGTGGGCGGGAGTCAAGATCCTTTCCCAAAAGCCCCTGCACCTGTATGTGGAAGATCATGCAGGGAACACCCTTCCCGTGCCCGTTTACTGGCATACGGGAGCTCATTCGACCAGGTTCCATGTGGCGGAAAAAATGCTTGCGGATGCGGGGATCCTGCACTACTGCGTTTTCGGTTCCGCGCCGTCCATGGTGATCGACTGCTGCGCCTGTTGCGATTTTCTTATGGCGGAATTGAAGAAAAATCCCGATCTTTTCAAGCCGGAACCCAAGGAGTGAGA
Organism: Lentisphaeria bacterium; assembly: GCA_017613255.1. GTDB lineage: Bacteria > Verrucomicrobiota > Lentisphaeria > Victivallales > UBA1829 > RGIG5327. Next base: position 13,382 of record JAGAEF010000138.1, on the reverse strand, counting down.
TCCGGTGCCGGAGAGGGCTCTCTGCGAATTGCCGTGACAATATCAACTTTATTTCATGACGAGGTCTTTCCATGTCGTTCCGGGAACTTTGGCTGGATGTTCTGAACGTCCCTGAAAACTATTCGTACACGCCCTTTCTTCAGCTGAAAAAGCGGTATTCCTTCGAAGAGTGCGACGCGGAACTGTATGTTCAGGCGAACGGCCCCGGGACCGTACAGAGAGTGCTGAAGGCGTTTCCCAAGGCTGTCCACGGGAAACTTCCCGCCGTGGCCGTCCCCTTCTATTTCCCGGAAAGGATGATGGGGTTCGATCTGGAAACAGGGCAAATTCTGGAAAGATACACCCCGATAGCCATGATGAGCCATCTGGCGAAAAGAGGGTTCATGACGATCTCGGCGGATGCGTATCACCTGACCTATCTTTCTCTGGACCTCGAGAGGGAAAACTGCACCCGGTGGAAACTGGTCGGGAATGCTCTGCATCACGATTATCCCCGCTGGTGCGGAATGGGGAAGCTCCTTGCGGATACGCGTCTTCTTCTGGATGCGCTGGAAAAAGACGAGCGGGTCGACAAGGACCGCATAGGAGTTGCGGGCCACTCTCTGGGCGGCAAGATGGCCTTTTATGCCGGATGTCTGGATCCCCGCGTCAAGGCCGTCCTCGTCAGCGATTTCGGATTCGTCTGGGAAAAATCCAACTGGCAGGACGTGTGGTATTACGGCGAGCGTCTTGCCGAAATGAAACAGGCGGGAATGGATCACAGTCAGATCCTGGATCTCGCGGGGGGGAAGCCCTTCCTGCTTCTGGCCGGGGAGGATGACGATGAGGAAAGTTATGCGTCGATGCGGAAAGCTTCCTCCTATTGGAAAAATCCGGAGAATCTGCATTTCCTTCATCACGCTTCCGGCCACCGTCCGCCGCCTGCGGTGTTGGAAAAGGGGTACGACTTCCTGGAACAGTCCCTGCGGAAGAGCTGAAAGCGGTGTTTTTTCGCTCCGCGTTCCCCCGCCCATAAAAAATCCCCGGAAAAGCCGCGGCTTTCCCGGGGATGGATTCGACCGTCAAGCGCTTCTTACATCACGAACCCGCCGTCCACATTCATCACCTGTCCGGTGACGTAGTCGGATTCGCTCTGGCAGAAGAAGAACACGGCGTTGGCCACATCTTCGGGCTTGCCCGGGCGTTTCAGGGGGATGAACTGCAGGAAAGCATCTCTTGCCGCCTGGGGGAGCGCATCGGTCATGGGCGTGGAAATGTAGCCGGGAGCGATGGCGTTGGCGGTGATGTTCCGGGAGGCGAACTCCTTGGCGATGGTCTTGGTCAGCGCGATGACTCCGCCCTTGGAGGCGGCATAGTTGGCCTGTCCGGCATTTCCGATCCTGCCCACCACGGAGGCGATGTTCACGATCTTGCCGTATCTGGCGCGCATCATCACTTTCGTGGCGGCCTTGGAGAAGTTGAAGACGCCTTTCAGGTTGACGGCAAGCACCGCGTCCCATTCCGCTTCGGTCATGCGCATCATGAGATTGTCCTTGGTGATTCCCGCGTTGTTGACCAGAATGTCCAGTCTCCCGTACTTGTCCACGACGGCCTTGACGGCCGCTTCCGCGTCTTCGAACTTGGCCACGTTGGCCTGAACGGCCATGGCCTCATACCCTTTGGCCCGGAATTCCGCCGCACTCTGTTCGGCAACGTCCATCATCACATCCACCATGACGATGATGGCTCCCTCGGAAGCCAGTTTCTCGCTGATGGCTCTCCCGATGCCTCTGGCACCGCCGGTAACGAGGGCTACGCGCCCTTCCACTCTTCCCATTTTTTCCTCCTTTTTCAGGTTGTTATGGTTTGTTTCGAAAGTGGTTGTCACTTTTTTCTTTTATGCAGAACTTTCTTCAAAGCGGGATTTTGGAAAGATCGTCCAACGTCCCCACATTGTAAATGGCTTTCGTGCCGTCGATCTTCTTCACCAGTCCGGTGAGGACGCTTCCGGGCCCGAACTCGATGAAGGTATCCGCTCCCAGCGCGGAAAGGGCTTTGACGCACTCCACCCAGCGGACGCTTCCGGCCACCTGCCGGATGAGATTGCCTTTCACCTGGGAGGCATCCTGCGTGATCTTGCCCGTATAGTTCTGGGCCACCGGATAACGGATCGCCTGAGCGGGCGTGGCATCCATGAAGGGGATGAGCTTGTTTCCCGCCTCCGCCATCATGGGGGAGTGATAGGCGCCGGCAACGGCCAGCGGGATGATCTTTCTCACGCCCGCAACGCCTTTCAGCCGGGCGGAAGCGGCGGCAACCCCCTCCGCGGCTCCGCTGATGACCACCTGGAAGGGACTGTTGTAGTTGGCCACCCCGATGCCGCTTTCATTGCAGACTCTCGTGATCTCCTCCTGCGCCTCTTCCCCCGTGGTGATGACTGCGGACATGGCGCCCTTGGCGGAGCGGGCCGCCTCGTCCATCAGTTCCGCCCGTTTGGCCACAAGGCGCAGGGCGTCTTCCAGCTGGAAGAACCCGGAACAGCAGAGGGCGGAGTATTCCCCCAGACTCAAGCCCGCCGTCCCCACGGGAACAACGGAGCCGCCTGTCTTTTCCTGAAACGCGGCAAGGCAGGCCATGCTTGTGGTGAAGACGGCGACCTGGCAATAGCGGCTTTCGGTGAGTTTTTCCGCGGGGCCTTCGAAACAGAGCTGGGAAACCTTCCAGGGAAGAACGCTGTCCGCCTTCTCGTAAACGGCTCTCCCGGCGGGGCTGTTTTCGAAAATATCCTTCCCCATGCCGACGCTCTGGGCTCCCTGCCCGGAAAAAACAAATGCTGCTTTCATCCTTTTTTTCTCCTTATTTTTGTGCCGGAAAATCCGGAAAGATCCTTGAGGATCAATCTCCGGACATCCTGCGTTTCCTATTTTCGTCCCTTCCGGGCGGATTGTTCCCCTGCCTGCCCGGAAAGTCCCTCTTTTTCACCGCCTCCTGCAGGAGTCTGTACTCTTCCCGCAGGGCGCTGGTCCTTTGCTCCCTGGGGAGGTGTCTCAAGTCCGCCCCCAGCAGGAGGAGCTGGGAGGAATTGCGGATCTCGCCCGGGTAGAGCTTTGCCAAGTCATCGGCAAGCTCCTTTTCTTCCATGTTTTCCGCCGCTTTTCCGGCCTCCTCGAAGGCACACAGCTTCAGAAGGAAGGCGAAACGCTCCTTCTTCAAGGCGTCACTCCTTTCCGCGCCGCAGTGGGAAAGATGGACAAGATTGCGTCTTCCCAGCGCGGCCAGCCGGAGCGTCTTTTTCCGATGGGTGGTGACATACTGGTCCTGAATGGATTCCACCCTGTCGGCAAACCCGTCCACATAGACCGTGCAGTTTCTGCAAAGCGTTCCGGAGGAGGAAAGGCGGGAATAGAAGGAGTCCGCCTTCCGGAAAAGCTGCTGGAGCAAATCGATCTTTTCCTGCTCCCTGCGATACAGGCGGAGCGCTTCTTCGTTGTCCTTGAGCACGCCCGGAAGGTACACGGGCGGGAAAAATTTCCGAAGCAGGACGGCTGCGTGGCCGGAAGTCCTCCCCGGAAGGGAAAGGTTCAGGAACACCGAACAGCACAGTTTCCAGCGCCGGGCCTGCCGTTCTCCGAAGAGTTTCAGCGCAGATTCCTGCCCGGGGGAAGCGGGGGTTGTCCTGCCGGGGAAACGTCTTTCCGGCGAGTTGGGAGAGGCGGCGGCAGTCCTCCTTGCGGGAGGAATATTTTCCGGCGTGCTTCCGGGAGGAACTTTTCCTGCCTCTTCCGGAACGATCCGGGGGATGACCCCTTCATCGACGGAACTGCAGAACTTCCCGAACTCCATCCGGAGCATTTTGGTCCTGTACCGGGCGGACATCTGTTTATTCCGCAGCAGACCGTTCCCCGTCCCGAATTGGGGAAGGATCTTTTCCATCTCCCTGAGACACTCTTCCATTTCCCCGCGGTTCTTTGCGAACTCCTCTTTACGGAAGGAGTCGTTTGCCGTCATGACGTGCCGGGGGTAGTGGATTTTGATGCCGTTCCGGTGGAGAAGCATCAGCAGATACCCCGATGCCGCCGTCCATTTCCTGAAAAGCCTCTCCTGATCGTCCCCTTTTCCCGCCGTTTTTTCGGAAACGGTTTTCCGGAAGGCATCGAAGGAATTCTTCAGCTGGGAGAGGGACTTTTCTCTCGGATCGGAGAAAAGCTCCTTGAGCCGGGGATCCTTCTTTTTCGCTTCGTCGAGGATCTCTTTCAGTTCCTTGAAATCTTTTTCCAGTTTCTCTTCGAAGAACAGGAAGGCTCCTTCGGAGAAACGGTGTGTGGCCGTGATGGTCTTATTCTGGACGGAAGGGACCAGTCCGCAGATATTCAGGTGCATGATGAACTTCTGGAACGCAGCATTATACCGGGCCCGATACTCTTCCTGAGAACGGTCCAGCTCGTCGCTGCAGTAGGTCTCGTCGAACTTCCGGAAGGCGTCCGTGAGCATTTTCACTCTGTTTTCTTCCGGGGAAAGCAGTCTCCTCAGAAGGGACCCTTTCTCCGCGCTGCGGAAGATCGTCCCCATTTCCTCAAGTTCCTTTGCCTGTTTCTCCCGTTCCCGGAGGAAGCGGGAAATGCGGAACGTGCCCAGGGGATGCAGTACGTAAGAGCCTCCCTCCCAGCGGACGTCCACACCCGACCAATAGAGTTTTTTCTGGAAGTCCCTGTTGGAAACGCGGTACTTTTCCCGGAGTTCCGCCGCCCGGACCAGACTGGGCCGGAGCGAGTCGAACTTTTTGTCCAGCTCCCTGAACTTCAGTGCGTTGAAAAATCTCACCTTTTTCTCCCCGGCGTGATTGCGTGCCGCATGATACTTGTCGGGGAACTTGGGGAGATCCTCGTTCCACGCCTTTTCCGCTTCCGCAAGGAGCGCATTGCTGCGGCGGATCTCCTCCCGGCGGGGAAAATAGATCCCCAGAGCGGTCAGCGCGCCTATGGCGAACAGCAGGAGAAGAAGGCGCAGGACGATCCCGAAGGTTTTCCTTCTCGGCGCGGGGGAGGGCTCGGTCCGGGGTTCGGCAAGTTCCGCTGGCGGAATCTGCTTTTTTCCCTCCGTTGCGGGGGGAACGGCCTGCGCGCCGGGGGCCGGGACGGCCGGAGGCGGAATATGCGCGGTCGGTCCGGGATGGCGTTCCGCAGGCGGGACCCCTTCCCGCAGCAGGGCGCCTTTCAGAAGGTTTTCCTCTTCGAAAAAGGCTTCCCAGCCGGAAATCCTGTGTTCCCGGTCCGGCGCACAGAGTTGGACCAGAAACGCCTGGAAGGCGGGGGACGGGGCGTTTCCCCAGGGTTGATGGAACTCTTCGGAGGGGGCAAGGAAGGTTTTCTTTGCGGAAAGGGCCTGCTGGATCTCCTCCCGGGACATTCCCTGGAAAGGCCGTTTGCCGGTGGTCATGAAGTACAGGATCGCGCCCAGGGAGTAGAGATCGCACAAGGGATCCGCGGAAACATTTTTCAGCCGCTCCGGGGCGAGGTAGGCCACGCGCTCGCAGGAGGTGTCACCGGCAAGGATCCGGGAGGTTTCCACGGGGCGGTCCCAGAAATTCCGCAGAAAGACGTCTCCGTCGGGGGAGAGCAGAAGGTCGTCCGGACAGAGACACCCGTGGGCGGTCTGCTGTTTCTGCCACAGGCTCTGGAGCGCTTCGGCAATGGGGCGAAGAAGGGTGAGCGCCTCCCCGGGGGAGCACAGATTGCCCTCCTCCGGAATGAGGGAGAGCTTTTTCCCCGGCACATCGGGGAATACGCAGTAGCGCAGAGGCCCCCGGCGTCCGGCATTGATGACGGAAATGACGTTGGGGTGAAGGAATTTCGCCGAGTTCCGCGCTTCCTCCTGAAACTGGTTCAGACGGGCCGCACCCCCCGGAATGGAGGTATCCAGCACTTTCAGAAGGACGGGTCTCCTTATGGCGGTCTGTTCCGCAAGGTAGAAGGATATGGCCCCCTTGCCGGAAAGGTGCTTCCCGATCCGGCATCCCCCCAGATCCTCCCCGGGAGAAAGCAGTTTCCTTGCCGCTTTCCCGCAGGAGCACAGAGGCGCGCTCTCCTCTCCGGTCTTTTCGGGAACCGAGAAGATGTTTCCGCAGCTTGCGCAAAAGTAATCCGGCATGAGAAAAACCCCGTCTTATGCTGAAAACCCGGTCGGGTTCAGAGTACGCCTTTGGTGGAGGGGATTCCGGTCTCCCTGGGATCGGATTCCGCCGCGATGCGCACGGCATGGGCGACACCCTTGAACACCGCTTCGAAAACGTGGTGCACTTCCCCGCCCGCGAGAAGCTTGACATGCAGATTGAGTCCGCTTTTCACGCACAGCGCCCGGAAAAACTCCCGGAAGAGCTCCGTATCCAGATCCTTGATGTAGGGGGCCGGCGGGACCAGATCCCAGGCAAGGAAGGGCCGTCCGGAAAAATCCAAAGCGATGAGCACGAGGGATTCATCCATGGGCAGGAGGAAGGATCCGTAACGGTTGATCCCCTTTTTGTCCCCCAGCGCCTTTTCCAGACATTCGCCCATGACGAGCCCCAGATCCTCCATGGTGTGATGCGCATCCACTTCCAGATCCCCGCTGCAGGCGACTTCCAGATCCATCTTGCCGTGCTTGGCGAACAAGGTGAGCATGTGATCCATGAACCCGATGCCCGTGGAGATTTTGCTTTCCCCCGTGCCGTCCAGATCCAGCGAGACCCGGATTCTGGTCTCCTTGGTAGCCCGTTCCACTGTGCCTCTTCTCATAAGCGTCCTTTCCCTTAATCTATAGATTAAACACCCTGAATATATCCTCTTTTCCGGGAAAAGTCAAGTTTGCGGGTCGAATAATCGCAAAAAAATCCTCCCCGGTGTGGAATTTTTCGCATTGCGGGGTTATATTACGCCAAAAATGAGATTTTCCGCGTGTCCAATGTCTTTTTCCGGATGTGCGCGGACAGGAGAAAGGATCAAAAGATGATCGGAGAAACGGGGAAAGAAGAAACGAAAACGAAAAAAACCGGACGAAAACGCCCTGCGGGAGGTCTGCGCTTCCTTTCTTCGGCGTGCATGGTGCTTCTTGCGGCGCTTCTTATGGGAGCGGAAGGCACGGGCTGTCAGTTTCTGGACGATCCGGAAGGGTTTCTGGACGGCGAGTCCGGCGTTCAGACCAAATTCGTGCTTTCCGTGCATGAGATCATCAAATATCCCCGCGGCGGGGAGCTGGAGCAGGAGGTGGATTCCTACTTCGGCAAAAACGTGGTGGTGAACCGGAGCTACTACCTGCACTCCAAGGATATCGCCGATATCGAAGTGGTGAAAAGACTGGACAACGGCGACTTTTACGATCTCAAACTGACCCTTTCCCCCCGGGGGGTAAAGATGTGGAGCGCCTTTGCGGTGCTTACGAGAGTGGACGGCAAGGAGCTGGCATTGCTCATCGACGGGATCTACTATCGGCCCTTCAAGCCCTCCATTCTTCTGGATCCGGAAAGCAACGTGGTGACGGTGGAAGGCCCCTTCGATCCCGCCACGGCTTCCGGGCTGATGAAGAACGCGAAAAAGAATTTCCGCAAGTGGAACGATAAGTGAGGATTTTTCCCCTCCGCTCTTGAAAAAGGGAGAAGGAGGATGTATATTTTTCCGTCCGGAGCGGACGTCTTCGCGGCAGAGTTATTTCAATTCGGATACAACAAAACAACAGGAGATGGAGAATGAAATTCTTTTCTTTCCTTGCCGGAGCGGCGGCATTGCTTCTGTCCGCCGGCTGCGCCTTCAGTGAATTCAAGACAACCAGTGCGCCTGCGGAAGATCCCCGCATCCGTTTCGTGGACAACGGGAAATTTGCCCTGAAGCCCCTCCGGGTGGCGACCGTGATCGACGATGAAGGGTGTCTCAATGCCGACGTGACCTTCGAGCTTGGCGGAAGTCCCTTCCTCACCTGGCTTTTCTGCGGAGCTCCCATGCAGACCCTGCACTGCAGGTTCGACTGGGTGGACGGCAAGGGCGCCATCCTGAACGGCCCCGTGAGGAAAGTGAATCTTCTTCCCGGCAACATCCTGACGCTGGGGGCTATCGCTCCTTCCGAAAAATATACCGATTTCCGGTTCGAAATCACCTACTGCGGCAATGCCGACGGCGCGGCGGAAGCAAGCGCTTCCTGCGACAGCGCAAAGAATTCCTGCTGCAAGGACGGGAAGGCCTGCTGTAAAGACGGGAAGAATTGCTGCTGTTCCGGCGGGAAGGCCTGCGCCTGCAAGGAGTGCTGCTGCAAGAGCGGAAAAGGCTGCTGCAAGGACGGCAAGAGTGCCTGCTGTAAGGAAGCGAAGTCCTGCTGCAAGGACGGCAAGAGCGCCAAGTGCGCAAAGAAAGATTGTTGCAAGGACGGGAAGGCCTGCTGTAAAGACGGGAAGAGTGCCAAGTGTGCCGCCGCTCCCGCCAAGTGCGTGAAGAAAGATTGTTGCGAGAGCGGGAAGGCCTGTTGCAAGGATGGAAAAGCCTGCTGCTGTTCCGGCGGGAAGGCCTGCGCCTGCAAGGAGTGCTGCTGCAAGAGCGGAAAAGGCTGCTGCAAGGACGGCAAGAGCGCCTGCTGTAAGGAAGCAAAGTCCTGCTGCAAGGATGGCAAGAGCGCCAAGTGCGTGAAGAAAGAGGAAGCAAAGAAGGCCTCTCCTGCAAAGACGGCGAAGAAGGAAGCCTCTCCCGCTCCCGCCAAAGTCCCCACCTCCTCGGCCTCCGCGGTGAAAGCGGACGGAAAACTTGCCGAATCCCTGAACTAAAGTAGCGAAAATCATCCGGGAGACCGGAAACCATACGGAAAGAACGAATCCATGTTGAAACTCGACTTCGAAAAATGCGGCGGACTCATTCCCGCCATCGCGCAGGATTACAAGACCAACAAGGTGCTGATGCTCGCCTACATCAACGAGGAATCCTGGAACGAGACTCTCAAAAGCGGACGGGCCACCTACTGGTCCCGCAGCCGGAAAAAACTCTGGAAGAAAGGGGAGGAATCCGGCAACGTGCAGGAGGTGAAAGAGATCCTTGTGGATTGCGACGAGGATACGGTGATCTTCAAGGTGAACCAGATCGGCGGCTCCGCCTGTCACGAAGGGTATCCCTCCTGCTTCTTCCGCAAGCTCAATGACGACGGCACGCTTTCCATCGTGGAAGAGCGGGTTTTCGATCCTTCCAAAGTCTACAAAAAATAAATTTTTTCTTTGCAACCGAATCGCGGGAAAAGCATGCCATGAACGATGTTCTTGCCCCCTTCAAGGCCGTTTTGCCGGAAGGCATTTTCGGGGTCACCAGCTGGGATAAATGCACTTCTCTGGGGGCGGGAAGTTCTCCCGTGACCCTTCTGGAGCCGCAGGACGCGGAAACGCTCCTGAAAATCGTGAAGATCGCCCGGGAGAACAATAGAAGAGTCTTTATCCTGGGCGGCGGCTTCAATGTGGCCGGAACGGATACGGTTCCGGAAGATACGGTTTTCCTGCATCTGCCCGGAAAGGGTGAATTCTCCCGCCTGGAGATCGTGGAAAAGGACGGAAAAAGCTGTCTTGTTTCCTGCGGCGGAGCCAATACGTTGCGTTCTCTTCTCACTTTTGCCCTCAAGGAAGGCTACGGAGGAGCTTCCGGCCTTTCCGGGATCCCCGGAACTCTGGGAGGCGCCGTGGCCATGAACGCGGGCGCCAATGGCGTAAGCGTTTCGGATTTTCTCGTTTCCGTCACGGTCCTGCCGCTGTGTCCGGGAGGAGAGATCACGACCATGCCCAGGGAGGAGATCTCCTTTGCCTACCGTTCCGCCCCGGATATCCGGGACAATATGGTGGTTCTTTCCGCGCTTTTCCGGTTCCCCAAAGTGGAAAAGGAAGCGGAAGAGGCCCTTTTCCGGGAAGAGTCGCACCGCCGTGCCGCCGCCCCTGCGGGCAGGAGTGCGGGAAGCATTTTCCGCAATCCCCGCAGAGGAGCTCCCGCCGGAAAACTTCTGGACGACTGCGGATGCAAGAACTGGGAGGAGGGGGCCTTCGTGGTCAGTCCCGCCCACGCCAACTGGATCGTGCGGAAAAAGGATTATGCGGGTCCCGCGCTGGAAAAAGACCTGCGCACGCTTATGGAAAGACTGCAGAAAAAGGCGGCGGAGGAGTTCGATACCGCGCTGGTTCCGGAGATCCGTTTTGTCCGGCACGCCTCCTTGAACAAAGAGGCCAACAAGGCAGTGAAGGTCCTTGTGCTCAAGGGCGGGACCAGCAGTGAACGGGAGGTTTCCCTGGAGTCGGGCGCGGCGGTGGCCGCCGCCTTGCGGGAGGCTTCCTACAACGTGAAGGAGTACGATATAAGAGAGTTCGCCCTCACTCCGGAAATGACCGACTGGGCGGATGTGGTTTTCCCCGTTCTCCACGGCGGAGAAGGGGAGGGCGGCGGCATACAGAAGATGCTGGAGGATGCCGGGATCCGGTTCACGGCTTCCGGTTCGGCGGCCTGCCGCGTGCTTATGGACAAGATCGTTTCCAAGAAGATCATGGACAAGGCGGGGATCCCCAACGCGAAAAGCGTGGTCATTACCGATCCAAACTCCCCCATGCCCCGGAACCTGAAACTCCCCCTTGTGGTGAAGCCCGCCGCGGAAGGATCCACCTTCGGGATCGGCGTGGTGCATAAGGAGGAAGAGTGGAAAGGCGCCATGGATCTCGTGTTCCGGTACGGGAAAGAGGCCCTTGTGGAGGAGTTCTTCAAGGGGGTGGAAGCCACCGTGGGCGTGCTGGACGGTCAGGCCCTCCCGGTCATCGAGATCCGGTTCGAAAGCGAGATCTACGACTACGACGCCAAGTACGAGCACAAGTTCAGCCATACCCAATACCTGTGTCCGCCTCAGGGCATTCCGGAAGCGCTTCAGAAGAGATTGCGGGAGGCCGCGCTTTCTTTCTACCGGGCCACCGGAGCCAGAGACATTCTGAGAGTGGATATGATCGCCAACGTGGAAACGGGCGCGTACTGCGTGCTGGAAGGCAACACCATTCCCGGCTGTACGGCCAATTCCCTCGTTCCCAAGGCGGCCAGGGTGGCGGGGATCTCCTTCCCCGAACTCTGCTCCCGTCTGGTGCAGGCGGCGCTTTCCCGCTGAAAATCTTTCTGCGAGGCAAAAATGTTTTTTCCCCGGCTGGAAACGGATCTCCCCCGGGGACGACTTGCCGTCAAGCTGAAAAACAAAGCCCTTGCCCCTTTGCGCAACGGGGATTTCCGCATTTACGAAGACTCCGTGGAAAAGCTTTCCGCAAAAGGCTCGGCGGGGGATGTGGCAGTCCTGTTCGACCGGAAACAGAAGTTCGCGGGCGCGGGCCTTTTCGATCCCTTCTCCCCCGTGCGGGTGAAGGTCCTGAGCAATTCTTCCTCCCTTCCGGCGGTCGGATCCGAACTTTTTTCCCTCCTCATTCGCGGCGCGCTGGACCCCAGGAAGGCGGGCTTTGCCGCCTGCGGAGAAGCCACCAACGCCTTCCGGCTGGTCAACGGGGAGTCCGACGGCTTCCCCGGACTGGTGGCGGACCGGTATGACAAGGCATTGGTCCTGAAACTGTACAGCGCCGCATGGCTTCCCCACGCGGGCACAGTGGCGGAATGTTTTTTCCATGCCTTGCCGGAACTGGAATATCTGGTCATAAGGCTCTCCCGGGAGCTTTCGCACCTTCCGGAAAAGGATCTTTGCGGTCTCACAGACGGGAAACTCTTTTCCGCAAAGGGGGAGGAAGCGCTCCGAAAATGGGACGGCAAGACCCTTTTCCGGGAAAACGGACTCCTTTTCGAAGCGGACCTCGTACGGGGGCAGAAGACCGGATTTTTTCTGGACCAGCGGGAAAACCGTGCCGAAGCGGGCCGTCTGGCCGGGGGGAAAAGCGTGCTGAACGTCTTTTCCTATTCCGGCGGCTTTTCTTTGTATGCGGCAAAGGGGGGCGCAAAGAGTGTCACGGATGTGGATATCAGCAAGTACGCCATCAAGGAAAGCGAACGCAATTTCCGGAGGAACACGGATTTCCCCGGAGTGGCCGCCTGTTGCCATACCGGGATCGCCGGGGACGCCTTCGAGGTGATGCAGCGCCTTCTTGCGGAAAAGAAGAGTTTCGACATGGTCATCGTGGATCCCCCCTCCTTCGCCAAGTCGGCGGCGGAATCGGAAAACGCCCTGCGCTCCTATGCCCGCCTCGCCCGTCTGGGGAGCGCGCTTGTCCGCAAAGGCGGGATCCTTGTCTTCGCCTCCTGTTCCAGCAGGGTGGGGAAAGAGGAGCTGTTCCCCGCGGTCAACGGCGCCGTTGCGGAAAGCGGACGCCGCGGAGAGGTCTTTCTCGTCACGGAACACGCCTTCGACCACCCGGCAAAGTTCCCCGAGTCGAAATACCTGAAATGCCAGTACGCGAGAATTTTTTGAGACATTTCTCCTTCTTTTTCCCCGTGCGGGGCCGCCGCGGACGGAAATTTCGTTCAAAAAACGCTTAAAAATGTTTTCCGGCTTGATTTTTCCGCGCTTGAGTGATATCGTATAGGAAAGGCGTATCCTCCGGTGCGCCGCAGCCAACATGCAACAAAATTGGAGAAGGAAAAATGATGAAGAAACTGCTTGCCGTCATCCTGACCTGCACTGCCGTTTCCGGGCTTTTCGCCGCGGATCTCTATGTACAGGCAAAGGGCGGGAAGAACAAGAATCCCGGCACGAAGGAAGCGCCTCTGCGCAATCTCTGGAAGGCGATCGAAGTTGCCAAGCCCGGAGATGTGATCCACATCGCGGAAGGCACCTACTACGGCAAGATGGCCTGCGGCTGGATCAAGCTGGATAAACCTCTTACGCTCAAGGGCGGCTACGCTCCCGGATTCGCAAGCCGCGACATTCTCAAGCATCAGACCCTTCTGCAGCCCAAAAACGAGCAGAACGCCACCAAGCCCACCTTCGGCACGCTGACCATCGACGTTCGCAAGTTCGGCAAGGATGCCGTAACCATCATCGACGGGATCCTTTTCGACCACACCCTTGCCAACAGCTACCATGTGAGAGAGGGCAAGCCGGAAGGGTTCGACAAGGGAATGTATCTCATTCCCCCTGCCAAGAGCGGGACCCCCTTTGCCTCCATCGACCGCTATCAGCTGCATGCCAATTCCGACGGCACGCTGATCATTCAGAACTGTCTCTTCCTCAACGGCAGCAATTACGCCGTGAACGTGGCGCATTTTTCCGGCTTCGTGAAGATCCTGAACAACGTCTTCATCGGCAACCGCATGGTGGGCGCGGAGGTCCGTTCCACCAATGCCAAGCTCTTCAGCGTGGACTATGAGTTCGCCAACAATACCGTGCTCTTCACCTGGACCCGCACCAAGGAGTTCGAGGATATGGGCTACGGAGTGCGCACCAACGAGGGG
>JAGAEF010000015.1 GCA_017613255.1 Lentisphaeria bacterium | reverse complement strand
GGGGCAGCTGGAGGCAGGAAAATTCCAAGACGCCTTTTTTCGCGCGGCAATGGGCCTCCCTGGGCGTGCGGAAGGTGTTGAACGTCTTGATGTCCAGAATACGCAGCGTCTTCCTGTCCCGGGCAAGTTCGATGCGGTCGATCCTTCCGGCGATCCGCAGACCGGCAAACTCGACGTAAGCATTTCCCCCGTCCTCCACTTTCCCGCCCAGAGTATATTCTTTGGCACACACTTGGGGAAATTCCTTTTTTTCCTCCAGCAGGACCGGGACGGCACCGTACAGCCTCTGGAGGATCAGATCCTTCTGGAACTCCACAAGGAAGGGAAGCTTTTCCCCGCAGACTTTCCGCAGATGCTCGTCCAGAAGAGCCTCCATTGCCTCCCGGAGACGTTTTTCGTCCATGGGCCCTTCGGGCAATTTCTCGAAAACGGCGTGGCAGGCGGTCCCGAAGGCGAGATCGTTCAGCTCCCGCAGGGAGTAATCCTCCGTTTTCATCTCCATGACGTACTGCAGGAAAAAACGCAGGGGGCTTGTCAGAAAGGTATCGAAAGCGGTCACCGGGATGCGGAAATTCTCCAGTTTTTCCCGATACTTTTCCACGGGAATCCGATAGTACAGAACGTCGTCGGAAGCAATCTGCCTCCCCTTTTTCTCCGGCATGGCGGCGGGAGCGGAAAAGAGGAGACGGGCCCGGGCAAGCATGTGTTCCGTTTCCCCCCGGAAAAGAAAGGGAGAGAACCTTGCAGGCGTGCCGTCGGCGGAAAATCTGGAGACGAAGAACCGCACGCGGCCGCCCGTCTTCCGCCTACGGGCAATGCTTTCGTAGAGATAGAAGGCGTCTCTTGCCTCCCGCTGGGCGTTCCCGGGCAGCCCCAGAGCCTGACGCTGGGATTCGTTGAGGAAGGGATTGGGGTCGATTCTTTCCGGAACGATTCCTTCGCTCATCCCGCAGAGAAAAAGTTCCTGCGCAGGCAGATTGGGCAGTTCCAGAAAGCCGTGCAGTTCGATCCGTTCCGAAGAAAACTCTCCGTACAGCACCGCCGACTCCAGATGGTCGGAAAGAAGAGAAAAAAACTCCTCCTGCGGGAGATCTTTCAGAACGGGACTTGCAATACAGCTTTTCAGGAATTTTTCCAGATGAAGCGCCTGGGATTCGAAGGAAACACGCAGGGTATCCTTCCTGTCGAAGGGGACCGCATAGATCTGCGTAAGCACGGAGGCAAGATTTTCCGCAAGGGGAATCGTCCGCAGTTTTTCCCGCAGGGAAAGAACCTCTTCCAGCACCGCCTTCTCTCCGGCTTGGGCAAGGGAAGGGACCGTGGAAAAATCGTCGGGCAGGTGTTCCAGCATAAGTTTATCCATGCGCGCAAGGAACTCATCGCAGGCAAGTCCTGCAAAAGAGGCACAGAAAAGCAGGAAATCCTCGTGCCGGATCAGCTCCCGGAAGGATTCGAAATCCCCCTGCCGGGCAAACCGGATCAGCATTCGGAGAAGTTTTCCCAGCCGCGTTGCGGCAAAAGGCACGCCGGAGGGATCGTAGATCTGCACCTCTTTTCCCGCGAACCTTTCGAGAGCTTCCCGGAAAAAGGGGATGAGAGAAGCGTCCGCACAGACAAGGGAGCACTTTTCGTTGTCCAGATGCCCTTCTCTGCCCGCCACCGCCACGGCCAGTTTTGCCAGATCCGATGCCTTTTCCGTATGGAAGAACGTCTCCTCGTCCTTTCCCTGCTCGAAGGCGACTTTTTCCCACTTTTCCGGTATGGGTGATCCCCATTCGTCGAAGAAATCTTTCATGGAGGACGGAGCCTGAATCCAGATCTCCAGTTCCCGGTCGTCGGCAAAACGCTCCAGTCGCGCCTGCACGGCACTCAGGAGTCCGGGAACGCCGCAGACGATGATCTTTTTGATCCCCGGCAGATCCTCCCCTTGCGCCGCGGCTTTTTCCCCGCTTTCCGGCAGGGCGAAATGCAGCAGGGCAAAGCGGTCCACAAGGCCGAATCGGGCAAGACGGGCATGATAGAGCTCCTCCAGTTCGAGGATCTCTTTTCTGCGTTCCTCATCCGCTCCGGGCGCCTTGACAAGGGCGTCGGCAAGCGTCATGCCCCCCAGATTGAGTTCGGAAAGGAACCCGCTCAGCATCTTCCCCAGATGGAAGCAGTCGGAAAAGGAAGGCGCTTTCCCTTCCGCAAACAGGGAGGGATATTTCCGATAGTCGCAGGAGAAAAGCACCTGCGCCCGGACGATGAGACTCTCTTCCTCCGTGGCCGCGTGCTCCAGATTTCTTCCCTCCTCCAGAAAGCGGCCCTGGGTCATTACCGCAGGCGGGAACAGCCCGTCCGGGACGGATTCCGCCAGATTCCGGTAAAATTCCCGCACGGCAAAACTGCCCGGAAGGATCAGAAGCGCGGAGCTGTAATCCGGTCCGGCAGTATCCCCCGCGGCCCCTTCAAGAAGCCTTTTGGCGGCCAGTTCCGGCAGCGGCCCTTCGAAGCCGAGAAAAACAAGTTTTTTCATGACATGCGTCCTTGTCCGTTTGACATTTCGTGTATTCTCTTTCCGAAGGGGTATAATAACACCTTTTTCAAGAAAGTAAAACGGAAAGAAAAGAAAAAACGCAAAAAACGGACCCGCGGGCGGTGAGAATCGGAGAAAATGGCATTCCCAACGGGATTCGAACCCGTGTTACCAGGATGAGAACCTGGTGTCCTAGGCCTCTAGACGATAGGAACACGCCCATAATGGCATTCCCAACGGGATTCGAACCCGTGTTACCAGGATGAAAACCTGGTGTCCTAGGCCTCTAGACGATAGGAACGCGTACGGTAATGGCATTCCCAACGGGATTCGAACCCGTGTTACCAGGATGAAAACCTGGTGTCCTGGGCCTCTAGACGATAGGAACGAATCATTACAGTGGGGTTTAATATACACGGTCTCTGGGAAAAGTCAAGCTGGATTCCGAAAAAACTTGCATTTTTTCCCGGAAGCCCCGCCGGGGAGCCGGGAAAGGGAGCGTCCGCCCTCCCCTTTTCTTTCCGCCGATTCGGTGAATTTCTGTTTTTCGGGCAGGCTCTTCCATGGTACGGATCGTTCTTCCCCGGCGCGGAGGAGCAAAAAAGCGTTTTTTTTC
>JAGAEF010000137.1 GCA_017613255.1 Lentisphaeria bacterium | reverse complement strand
GGAAAAAACAGAATCCAATGCCAGAAGTTACCCGAGGAAATTTCCGTTTTCTCTGGTAAAGGCCAAAGGTTCCTGGGTGGAAGACGTAGAGGGGAACCGTTATCTGGATTTTCTCTGCGGCGCAGGCACTCTGGCTCTGGGGCACAACGACCCGGAAGTCAATCAGGCCATGGTGGAGCTCCTTACCAGTGATGCTCCGCTCCACACGCTGGATCTGATGACTCCCACCAAGGATACTTTTGTACAGACTCTGATTTCTCTTCTTCCCCCCGGATTGAAGGAAAACGCCAAGGTGCAGTTCTGCAGTCCTTCCGGCACCGACGCCACGGACGCGGCCATCAAGCTGTGCAAGACCGCCACCGGGCGCAGATCGGTCATCGCCTTCCACGGCGGCTATCACGGCATGGGGCACGGAGCATTGGCCCTCACCGGGAATCTGGGCGCCAAGGAAAAGGTCGCTTCCCTTATGCCCGACGTGCATTTCTTCCCCTATCCTTATTCCTACCGCTGTCCCTTCGGACTGGGCGGCGAGATGGGAACAAAGGCCTGCTGCGAATATTTCGAACGCACCCTCAAGGATCCGGAAAGCGGGATCATTCCTCCCGCCGCCGTCATCCTGGAACCCATTCAGGGGGAGGGCGGCGTCATCCCCGCGCCCGTGAAGTTCCTCCAGACCGTGCGGAGAGTCACGCAGGAGCTGGATATTCCCATGATCGTGGACGAGATCCAGTGCGGCGTGGGCCGCTCCGGAAAGTTCTTCGCCTTCGAATACGCCGGGATCGTGCCGGATGTAATCCTTGTTTCCAAGGCCATCGGCGGCACCCAGCCCATGTCCGTGGTGGTCTATCACAACAAACTGGATAAGTGGAAACCCGGCGCCCATGCGGGCACCTTCCGGGGCAACCAGCTGGCCATGAAGGCCGGCACCGTGGTGATGAGGCGCGTTTCCCAGCCCGCCTTCCTGCAGGAGGTGGTGGAAAAGGGCGATATGATCCGCGCAAAAGTGGGCGCTCTCAAGGAAAAGGTCTCCATCATCGGCGACATCCGGGGCAAAGGGCTCATGTTCGGCTGCGAGTTCGTGGATCCCAAAGGGAAAAAGGATTCTCTGGGCTCTCTTCCCGCAAGCGGAGAGATCGCCGCAAGGGTCCAGCATCTGTGCTTCGAAAACCGCCTCGTCATGGAGCGCGGCGGCCGCAACGGTTCGGTGATGCGCTGTCTCTGCGCCCTGAACGTGACGAAGGAGGATGTGAACACCATGCTGGGCATCTTCGAAAAGGTGGTCCTTGCCGTGGATAAGGAGATCGCGGGAAAATAAGAGTTTTCCGTAAAACCGACCCGTCCGACTTTTCCATCGTCAGGCGGGTCTTTCTTTTCAGGAAAAAGAAGGAACGAAATATGAGTGCGGAAAAGCTTCCTCTGATTCTCTCGGAAAACGAGGCGGACAAACAGGAATTTGCGCGCATGATCCATGCCGCCGTGGAAAAGATCCTTGCCTCTCTGGATTCGGGCGCGGCCTACAAAGGGCTTACCCCCGACAAACTCCGCTCCGTGATCCGGACTGAAGAGCTTCTGCCGGAAGAGGGCCTGGGGTTCGATGCCGTTCTGGAGGAGACTTCTCAAAAGATCCTGCCCAATTTCCTGCGTCCCTTCTCCACTTCCTATATGGCCCATTTGCACAGTTCCACCCTTCTGGAATCCATCGTTTCCGAACTCATTTTGAGCGCGTTCAATCAATCCATGGACAGCTGGGATCAGTCCCCCGTCGCCACGGAGATCGAAGTGGAGGTCATCCGGCATCTGTGCAAACTGTACGGGTACGGGGAGGGCAGCGACGGCGTGTTCACCTCCGGAGGCTCCCAGTCCAATCTTTCCGGGCTCCTGCTGGCAAGAGACCATTTCTGCAATACTTGTCTCCACTGGGACGTGAAGAAACACGGCCTCCCGGTCTCCTTCCCCAAGTTCCGGCTCTATGCTTCGGAGATCTCCCACTTTTCCATGGAAAAGAGCACCCACCTCATGGGGCTGGGGTACGACTGCGTGGTGAAGGTCCCCGTGAACGACGCCATGCAGATGGATGTGTCAGCGCTGGAAAAACTCATCGAAGAGGATCTCCGGAAAGGCAATCTCCCCTTCTGCATAGCCGCCACCGTGGGAACGACGGACTTCGGAAGCATCGATCCTCTGGACGCTCTGGCGGATCTGGCGAAAAAGTATTCCCTCTGGCTCCACGCGGATGCCGCCTACGGCAGCGGCGTGATCCTTTCGGATAAGTATGCCTATAAGGTCCGCTCCCTCTCCAGATGCGATTCCATCACCGTGGACTTCCACAAGATGTTCCTTCTGCCCATTTCCTGCAGTGCCTCCCTGATAAAGGACGGGAAGAATTTCGAGGCTTTGACTCTTCATGCCGACTACCTCAACCGGGAGGAGGACGAGGAGGAGGGGTACATCAATCTGGTGGGCAAATCCATGCAGACCACCCGCAGGTTCGATGCGCTGAAGGTATGGTTCTCCTTCCGCACCAGAGGACGCAAAGGGTGGTCGCAGATCATCACGAGCTCCATGGAAAACGCCCTCACCCTTTATGAAAAGCTCAGGACGGACGGGAATTTCGCCGTGGCGGTCAAGCCGGAAATCAGTTCCGTCGTCTTCCGCGTCCTGCCTCCTCCGGGGGCAAAGGAGGACGCCGACGAGATGAACAAGAGGATCCGCAAAGAGCTTCTCCACAAGCACGGCACCGTCATCGGGCAGACCGTGTGCAGGGGCAAAGTGTGTCTCAAGTTCACGCTGCTCAATCCCCTTCTCACAAGAGAAAAGCTGGACGAGCTTCTTGCCCTGATCCTCTCTCTCCGCTGACGGTTTTTTTTACCGAGAGGGGAGAACAAGCCTTCAGATCCGGTTTTCCTCCACGATCTTTTTCTGGAGGGAAAGGTTTTTGAGATAGAACTTTTCCCCCACCTTGTCCGCGTCCCGGGAGAGAATGAAAAGTCCTCCGGAACGCAGACACCCCTTTTCCCGGAAGGCTTTCACCATGATCTCCTCCATCCTGTTGGCGCAGGGGAGATTCGCCACATCCGCCTTTCCGGTTTTACCGAAGATGAAAAAGACGCCGTCCTGTCCGCCTTTTTCCATGCCGCCCCACGCGGGGAATTTATAGCCCTGATCCTGAAAGTGGACCATGTTGGAGTCGGGCAGATACTCCTGCCAGTCGGGGTTGAGGATCCAGGAGTAGCAGCCATACAGTTTGGGGACGCTCCCGAAACAGGTCCGAAAGAATTCGTTCGCCTTGGTGAAGGAAGAGTCCACCTCTTCCTTTGCCATTCTTTCCCCGCCGGGGATGTGGACGGAAGGGACGATGTCCCAGGGGGTGCAGAGGGCTTTCCAGCGGGAGAGGGGGAGGCGGACAAGGCAGTCCGGATCGGAAGAGCCGTCGGGCAGGATGGGACAGCCGGTCACAAAGTCAGCCTCCTCCTTTAACGTCATCTTTCTGCAGTTTTCCGTCTCCTTGTAGGAGCGCCGTCCGTCCTTGCGGACAAAAGAGCCGTCCTTGTGGAAGGCAAGAACCGTGCCCTCGTCGTTTACATAGAGACAGGGCAGCCACTGGGGATAGGTGTGGAGAAGAAACTCGAAGCGGCCGATGCGGAAGAGGAGCTTCTTCCCGTAACTGCGGATCCATGCGGTCTGTTCCAGCGTGTGGCCGGGGATGCCGTCGTGGGCGGCGGCGTAAATTTTGACGGTCCCGTCGATCCACTTGCCCACGCCCCGCAACTGTTCCGGAGGAAGTCCCATTTCCCCGTAGGCCTTCTGTATGGCGGGCAGATGACTTTCCGCCACAAGCAGCTGGAGAATGCCGGAATTTTCTCCGAAGATCTTCTTGAGCTCCGGGAGTTTTCCCATGGGGCAGGGCTGCTCCCTTACGAAGATCCCGTAGTGAAGGATGTCGGCATAGAGAGCGGCGACGGGATCCTGTTCCAGAATCTTTTCCACTTCCCCCATCCTCTTCAGGATCTCCGGGGAAGCGTTGACGTATTCCGTATGCCATTTCCCGTAAAAGCTTCTTTCCGCAAAAAAAGGCTTTTTCGTATCGCACTTTTCCAGAAACTCCTCCCAGTTTTGCGCGAAAAACGTGTAAAAATCCTTTTGGGAAAGTCCCAGATGATCGCAAAAATCTTCCGGGGCAATGGCGTAAGCCTTCTGATCCATTTTCACTCCTTTTCTTTGCTTGTACCGAAAGAATATAGCCCTCTTTTCGTGAAAAGCAATTCCCGCACGCCTTTTCTTTGCCGAAAAATCTCTTCGGGGATTGAAAAAGAAATTTTTTGTTGTACAGTATGGAAAAAGGAGGCACTATGAGCAATAACGAAACGATTTTCAATTCCGTGAAGGCCCGGTACGGCGAACTGGGCGTCGATGTGGAAAAGGCGCTGGACAAACTGGGATCCGTTACACTTGGGATCCATGCGTGGCAGGGGGACGACGTGCGGGGATTCGAATCCGACGCATTCACCCTGACCGGCGGCTGTCTCGTCACGGGCAATTATCCCGGATGCGCCAGAAACGCCGATGAACTGCGGCAGGATCTGGATCTTGCCCTCCGCCTTATCCCCGGCAGGCACAAAGTCGGCCTGCAGGGCCATCAGGTGGACAAAATGTTCCCCGGCGTGGACCGGGACGGCTTCACCATCGACAACTTCCGTTCCTGGCTGGACTGGGCCAAGGAGAAAAAGATCGGCATGGACATTGCGCCCGCGTTTTACGGCCACCCCAAGCTGGATCACAATCTTTCCCTTGCCCATCCGGATCCTGCCATCCGGGAATTCTGGATCCGCCACGGGATCAATATGCGCAAGATCGGAGAGGTCTTCGGGAAGGAACTGGGCATGCCCGCCATCGTGAACTTCTGGATGCCCGACGGATTCAAAGACACTCCCGCGGACCGGCTTGCCCCCCGTCAGCTCATGATGGAGGCCCTTGACCGCTGTTTTGCGGAAAAGATCGATCCCGCCTACGAACGGGACACGGTGGAACAGAAACTTTTCGGCATCGGGGTGGAGTCCTGCACCGTGGGCTCCCACGAGTTCTTCATGCTTTATGCGGCCACCAGAGGCAAGATCCTCTGCTTCGATACCGGCCACTTCCATCCCACGGAACAGGTGGGGGACAAACTTTCCGCCGTGCTTTCCATGATGAAGGAAGTTTTCCTGCATGTGAGCAGAGGCGTCCGGTGGGATTCGGACCATGTGATCGTGGTGAATGACGATCTCCTTTTGCTGGCAAGGGAGGCGGTGGCCAACGGCTATCTGGACCGGATCCATTTCGGGCTGGATTACTTCGACGCCACCATCAACCGCATCGCCGCATGGGTCATCGGCGCACGGGATTTCCAGAAAGCGCTTCTCATTGCTCTTCTGGAGCCCTCCTGCGCGAAAGAGGCGGAAAAGGCCTTCGACTTCACCAGCCGCCTTGCCCTGCAGGAAGCTTCCAAGACTCTGCCCTGGGGCGTGGTCTGGGACGAGTTCTGCAAGAGGAAGGACGTTCCCAGCGACTTCGATTTCATGAAAGAGATCAAAGCCTACGAGAAAAGCGTCCTTGCGGCAAGAAACTGATTCTTTCTGAAAATGCGCCTCCGGGATGCTGGACCGCCGGAGGCTTTTTCTTTGGATGGGGCAAAGACAAGATTGTCATAAGGAGCAGTTCTGCAGTATGGACAAAGACGCTTTTTCCGTCAGCGGTTTTTTCCGCTGGAGCCGGACGGACGACAGGGGGATCCGGGATGCCTGCGGGGAGTTCTTTCGTGCCGGAGCGCGCTTTCTTTCCGTGGATGCGGAAACGGTCAAGACCCTGAAGGACCGTCCCGGCAGGCTGGAGGAGCTTGTGCGCATTGCCGGGGAGTACGGACTGATTTTCCGGGACGCCCATGCGGTCTGGGGACCGGGAAACGACCTCAACGAATTGACCGGGGAGGAACGTTTCGCCGTTCATGAAAAGGTCATCCCCGTTCTGGCGGACTGCGGGATCCGTACGCTTTCCTTCCATATCGGGGCCAGCTGTTCCTACGACGGCACGTGGCGCGGGAACGAGGAAAAGTACCGTTCCATTGCCTGCCATGCGCTGGAAAGACTGCTGGTCCCGGCGGAAAAACACCGCCTCATGCTGGCTGTGGAAAACTGTTTCGAACCCTCCACCACGGCGCAGGAAGCCATTGGGCTGGTCCGGAAGTTTTCCTCCCCTTGTCTGGGATTGTGTCTGGATTGCGGACACGCGAATCTGATGGAGCCCATGGAGGGAAGAGCCGTTGACCGCATGGTGGGCTACATTCGACAGGCATGGAAGCCCGGCCCCCCTCTCTTCACGCCCGAGATCGCCGAATCCATGAAGGAGGAGATCGTTACCGTGCACCTGCACGACAACGACGGTCTCAACGACTGTCACGCCTCTCCGGCGGAACTGGGCACCATCTACTGGAAAAGGATGGCTTTACTGCTGAAAAGCGCCCCCCGTCTGCTCTCTCTGCAAAGCGAAGTGGAACTGCGGAAAGAGTCATTTCTTTCCCTTGCCGGGATCACCGAAACCTGGGGGAAGCTCTTCCCCTCCGATTGAGAAACGGATACGGACAGGCACGAAGAAAAGGAGAACTTCTCCGCGTCCTGTTCCGTAATCTCCCGGAAGAAGTTTTTTCTTTCCGGCAACAGGGCAAACGTTATTGCTCCACCCAGTCATTTTCTTTCCAGACGACTTTCCGCCCGTCAGCGGTTACCGCAGTCTTCTTTTCATGATTGATCGAGCTGCATAAGTGAAAACGGACTCCCATTCTCACATAATAGCCGTTCTTGTCCGTTTTCCTGTCATAGATCCCGTCCCGGTTGGTATCGATATAATTCGTATTGTCGATCAGATGTACGCGGGAGACGTTCTTGTAGTCGTGCAAATGCCATCTGGAACCCCGAAAGCAACTGCCCATGACAGTCCCTGACGCATCGGCTTCATATATGATGAAATCCCCGTTTCTGTAAAATCCCAGCAGGATGGCAGGTTTTTCCGTTTTGCTTGCGTCCGTATAGTAAAGCTCAAGTCTCCCGCCGTCTTCGAAAAAGAGAGTGGTACCGTAAATGGGAACGTTTTTGTCCGTCACTTCCAGCAGACGCGCCGGGATCAGCCTGCTGCGTCCGTACAGTATGATTATCGGAGAAACGATGTTTCCCGCAAGAAGAATCAGGACCAGACAATAGAGAAACACTTTTCCGGTAAAAAATGCTTTGAGTTTGTTTTTCATAGGCACCCCCTTATGGGGAGTAATATACCATGAAGAATCGTAAATTCAAGAAAGATTGATGTGCCCCACCGACAAAAAAAAGCATCAACAAAAGCAGTTCACGCCATTGAAAAACGCCGCAGGGGAAATATATTACTTTGTGCCGTATTTATGAAACGAACCGTCTGCACCCAGTGGAGGAAAAAATGAGAATCGACCGCATCACCATGTACCGGGTGTGCAATCCCATCAAGCACCCCTACACCACTTCCTTCGGGACCCAGAAGGCATTCAATTCCCTTGTGGTGAAAATGGAGTCGGAAGGCTTTACCGGCTGGGGAGAATCCGCTCCCTGGGGGTGCCCCGCCTTCTCTCCCTACTGGGACAAGGGGTGTTTCCTGCTGGGGAAGGAGTTCATCGTCCCCAAGATCCTGCATAAAGAGATCGGTACGCCCGGGGAACTGCAGAAGATCCTGGAGCCCATAAGGGGAAACGAGTTCGCCAAAGGGGCTTTCGACGTGGCCTTCTGGGATCTCTGGAGCAGACAGCAGGGGATCACTCTCAAAAAGGCCATCGGGGGAACGAAGGAAAAGGCGGAGATCGGCTACTGCTTCGGCGTGCTGAAAACCTTCGACGAACTCATCGCAGGGATCGACCGGGTCACGAAAATGGGCTACCCCCGGGTGAAGCTCAAATTCTGCCCGACATGGGAGTGCGAAATGCTGGATGCCGTGCGCAGCGTCTATCCCCGCCTCACCATCCATATCGACTGCAACAGCGCCTACACTCTGCAGGATCTGGATATGCTCAAAAAGCTGGACAAATACGATCTGGCCATGATCGAACAGCCCCTCATGCACAATGACCTCATCGATCACGCCACCTTGCAGAAGAAGATCGGGACCCCTATCTGTCTGGACGAAAGCATCTGTTCGCTTCAGGATGCAAGACAGGCCATCGAGATCGGAGCGTGCAAATTCATCAACATCAAATACGCCCGGGTGGGCGGGATCACCCCCTCGCTGGATATCCACGCCCTCTGCGGCGAAAAGGGGATCGGCTGCTGGATGGGCGGCATGGGGGAATCCTCTCTGGGGACCACGGTGGTGGCCAACCTTGCCACGCTTCCTTATGTGAATTATCCTTCCGACATTTCCCCCGCGGACAAGTTCTATGTGGAAAATCTGGGAAAACCCGTCCTTCTCACGGATCAGCCGGGGACCTATACCTTGAGGGAGAAACCCGGTCTGGACGTGGAGGCCGACAAAGCCGTTCTCGACAAGTACAAGCAGGAGGAGTTTTCCGCATGAGCCAAAGAAACATTTCCCAATTGAAGAAGCAGGCTCTTGAGAGCATCGAAAAGAGGAAAGAGGCTGTTTTCGCCCTTGCCGACGACCTTCTGAACATGCCCGAACAGGGCTACCGGGAGGTCCGGACAAGTGCAAGAGTGAAAGCGGAAATGGAAAGGATGGGGCTTGCCCCCCGCTGCGGACTTGCCGTTACCGGACTGAGAGCGGACCTTCCCTGCGGAGGCGGGGAGGGCCCCCGGATCGCCCTCATGGGGGAACTGGACGCTCTGCCCGTTCCCACCCACCCCTTCGCCGATCCCGCCACCGGAGCGGCCCACGCCTGCGGACACCATGCCCAGCTCGTCATGATGCTTGCCGCGGCGGAAGCGCTGATCCCCCTTGCCGGGGAGCTGTGCGGCTCCCTTTCCTTCATGGCGGTCCCCGCGGAGGAGTTTCAGGCTCTGGACTACTGCAGGGAACTCATTGCCCGGGGGAAGATCCGTTACTGCGGAGGAAAATGCGAATTCATCCGTCTGGGAATTCTGGACGACATCGACGGAGTGCTCCTCATCCATGCCGGACATGACACCTTTGTTCCGGAAAGCTACAACGGGTTCTGCATGAAGGAGATCATTTTCGAAGGGAAGGCCGCGCACGGCGGACTGCGCCCCTGGGCGGGGAAGAACGCGGCAAGCATGGCAAGGAGCGCGCTCAATCTCATCGACGCCCAGCGGGATACCTTCGACGACAAGGATTCCGTACGCATCCACGGGATCATTTCCGACGGCGGGAACGCCGTCAACGTGGTCCCCGCCAGAGCGGTTCTGGAACTGCAGGTGCGGGCGAAAACCCCGGAAGCGGTCTCCAACGCCTGCAAGGTGGTGGACCGGAGCGTGAAGGCGGCGGCCATGGCCTTTTCCGGGAAAGTTTCCATCCACAATCTGGGCGGCTACATGCCCTATGAAAGCAGTGAAACGCTCAACAAAATCCATGCGGAAAACTTGAAGGAACTTGCCGGAAGAACGCTGGGCAACTGCGGGCACCGGGGCTCCTCCACGGACATGGGGGATGTGAGCATGATCCTTCCCGCGCTCCACGCCTACTGCGGCGGCTTTGCCGGATCCCCTCACGGCGCGGATTTCGTGGTGACCGATCCGGAGAAAGCCTATATCGAAGGGGCGAAACTGCTGGCCATGGACATGATCGATCTTCTGGGGGAAAATGCAGAAGCTTCCCGGCGCCTTGCCGGAGAAAAGAGAAAGATGGACAAAGATACCTATCTCAAATACAAGGAAAACATGAGTTCGACAGAGGAGGTCAGTTATGATCAGGCGTGAGACGATCACGGAGGCCATGTACAATGCCATCCGCCTCGGCGCAACCAAAATGCCGCCGGACATCCGGAAGGCTCTGCAGAAGGCTCTTTCGGAGGAGACCGACCCCATGGCGGTGAAGCATCTGGAAGTGAGTCTGCGCAACGCGGACCTTTCGGAAAAGGGCAACGGACTGGTCTGCGCCGACACGGGATTTCCCATGTATTTCATCCATGCGGGAGCGGCAGCGCAAGTGGAAGGCGGCTTCGGCGTCCTGAAAAGCTGCGCCGAGGAGGCCACGGCGAGGGCTACGGAAGAGTGTTTCCTGCGGCCGACAATGGTCCACCCCGTCACCAGAAAGAATCCGGGGAACAACGTGGGGCCGGGGATGCCCAAAGTGGAGATCTTCTTCGACAGGGAAGGGGACGGTCTGGAGATCCTTGCCGCGCCCAAGGGCGGCGGAAGCGAGATCTTCGGGACCTTCTACCGCATGATGTTCCCCGCCGACGGGGAAGCGGGGATCAAGAAATTCGTCATCGAGTGCATCAAGGATGCCTGCTACGCGGGCAAGGTGTGTCCGCCCGCCATCATCGGCGTGGGGATCGGCGGCACCGCGGATCTCTGCATGAGCATGGCGAAAAAGGCGGCCCTTCTGCGGCCCGTGGGCGTGCATCACTCCGATCCGGAGGCCGCCCGTCTGGAAAAGGAGCTTTATGAAGCGTGCCGGAAACTGGGGATCGGCCCCATGGGATCGAGGGGGATCAATGCGGTCCTTGCCGTGAATGTGGATGTGGCCGTGACCCATACCGCCGCTCTGCCCGTGGCCGTGAACGCCCAGTGCATGGTGGGGAGAAGATGGATCGCCAGAATCGATGGAAAAGGAAATATCGACTATACGGGGGAGATGCGCTAATGGAAGAATCGATCAGAAATATTTCGCTTCCCATGACAAAGGAAGTCGCCTGCGGCCTGAAACTGGGAGAGATGGTGACCGTAAGCGGCCTTCTTTTCACCGGAAGGAGCCGCTTCCATATCCGGGCCATCGAAAACGATCTTTATCCGCCCATCGACTACGAAAAGATCAACTGCTTTTTCCATGTGGGCCCGGTGATGCGGCAGGAAGCCGACGGAGAGTGGAAGGTGGTAAGCTGTGAACCCACCAGCAGCATCCGTTTCGAGCGGTACGGCGCGGACGTGGTGAGAAAGTTCCATCTGCATACCCTCATCGGAAAAACCACCATGGGCCCCGCCACGGCGCAGGCCCTCAAGGAGGTGGGGGGCGTCTACCTTTCCAAGATCGGCTTGAGCGGAAACGCCCTCAAGGGACAGGTGAAAAAGGTCCATGAAGTCCATTTTCTGGAGGAGCTGGGAAAAACCGAGTGCACCTGGATCTATGAAGTGGACCATTTCGGGCCCTTCTTCGTGGCCATGGACGCTTACGGAAACAACTACTTCGAAGATCTGGCAAAGGAGGCGCAAAGCAGAATGCCGGAGATCGAAAAATCTCTGGGGATCCCTCCCGGCTACGATTACACGGAGGTCAACGCATGAAGAAGGAAAGGAAAAAAGTGATCCGCTATCTCTCCTTGTGCGGGCTTCTGGGCTACGGATACGCTCCGGAAAGTCTGGAAAACGCCCTCAAGGGGGAGTTGGATTTCGTGGGCGTGGATGCGGGAAGCACCGATCCGGGGCCGTACTATCTGGGAAGCGGGAAAAATTTCGTGAAGAAACTGCAGGTGAAACGGGACCTTTCCCTGATCCTTCCTGTGATAAAAGAGCGGAAGATCCCGCTCATCATCGGCAGTTCCGGCGGATCCGGAGCGGCCCCCCATGTGCAGGAGACTCTGGACATCATCACGGAGATCGCCAAAGAAAAGTCTCTCTCCTTCCGGGTCGCCGTCATTCCTTCGGACCTTCCGGAAGGGTTCGTGAAGGAGGCGGCAAAGGGGCATTTGTTCCCCTGCGGCGGGTCTCCGGAATTCGATCCGGCTCTGGCGGACAAACTCGCCAACGCCGTCGCCCAGTTCGGGACGGATCCCATCATCGAAGCTCTGAAAAAGGATCCGGAAATCATCGTTTCCGGCCGGTGCTGCGATACGGCGGTCTTTGCCTCCTATCCCATTCTCATGGGCTTCGATCCGGGCCTTGCCCTCCATGCGGCCAAGATCGCCGAATGCGGGGCCCTGTGCGCCCGGCCCGTGGGAGCCAACGATTCCCTTGTGGTGGAAATGCACGAAGACTTCTTTACGGTGCAGCCGCCCAATCCTCTTCGGAAATGCACGCCCGACTCCGTTGCGGCCCACTCCCTCTACGAACAGCCGGACCCCAACTGCTTCTATGAGCCGGAAGGAAAGATCGATCTTTCCGCCTGTACATTCCAGCAGGCAGGGGAGGGGAAGGTCAAGGTCAGCGGCAGCCGTCTCGTCCCGGCGGAAAAGAAGACCCTGAAACTGGAAGGAGCGTTCCTTGCCGGATACCGGGCCATCACCATTGCGGGATTGCGGGATCCTTCCGGGATCCGGCACTTGAAGGAGATCGAAGAGGGCGTTCGCGCTTCCGTGGCCCAGTCGGCCAATTTCGTAAAGGAAGGGGAATACTCTTTAAGGTTCCTCCGTTACGGGCTGGATGCCGTGACCGGAAAGAACGAGCCGGAAAACCCCGTCCTTCCCCGGGAGGTGGGGCTGGTCATCGAAGCAGTCGCCCCCACGCAGGAAAAGGCGGACGCCCTTGTGGGGCTGGCCAGATCCAAGGCCCTGCATCAGGGATTCCCGGACAGAAAGGCCACCGCGGGCAATCTGGCCTTTCCCTTCTCCCCGTCGGATTTTTCCGGGGGCGCGGTCTATGAATTTGCCCTGTATCATTTGACGGATCTTTCCATCCCCTTCAAGGTAAAGGAAGTGAACATACCATGAAACTCTACGATGCGGCATTCGTATGCCGAAGCAAGAATGCGGGTCCCTTTCAGGTGACGGTGGATCTGATGTTCGAAACAAGGGAAATGTACGATAAAGTCCTGAAAAGCTCTTCCTTCACGGCGGAAAAGATCGGGGAACTCTATCACGTTCCTTCCGAAAAGATCGCCATAAAGACCTTCGAAAGGATCCTGACGATCAAGGTGGTCCTTCCCCGGATAAGTTCTTCGGGCTCCCTGCAGGACATGGATGTGTACGGAAGCCAGCAGCATTTCCCCCTGGGCAGTCTGGAGATCTGAAAAAGAAGCGTTTTTTCTCTTTGTGCAGGGTTTTCCATTTGCATAAAGAGGATTTCGTGCTACATTTCTTGTTCAGGCGTTTTCCGGAAGAAAGACGGAAATCTCGAAACAAAAGGAAAAAGAAGTGTTTACGGCTCTGCTTCTGAAGCTCTTCGTCCCCGGAGCGGAAAAGGAGATGACCGCGCAGAGAAGGATCCGGTGCGGGATCTTAAGCGGCATTACGGGGATCGTCTGCAATACGCTTCTTGTCGTCGTAAAGATCATTCTTGCCGTTTCCGCCGGCAGTATCGCCGTGGCGGCGGACGCGGTGAACAACCTTTCCGATGCCGTTACGGGCATCATCACCGCCGCGGGCTTTTTCATTTCCGGCACGCCCCCGGATGCGGAACACCCCTTCGGCCACGGCAGGACGGAGTATGTGGCAGGGCTGGTGGTGGCGGTGCTGGTCATGGTGCTGGGGTTCAGCTTTCTCAAGGATTCCGTTCTCTCCCTCTTCCATCCGGAAAAGATCAAAGGGGGCAGACTCGTCGTCATCGTCTTTACCTCCACCTTGCTGGTGAAGTGCTGGCTCTTCTTCTTTTACAGGAAGATCGCCTCTCTTCTCTCCTCCGACGTGGTCCGGAGCGCGGCCTTCGACAGCCTGAGCGATTGTCTGGGCTCCCTTCTGGTCATCGTTTCCCTTGTCGCCTCCCGCTACACCACGTTCCCGCTGGACGGCTGTGCGGGGATCGTCATAGCCCTGATGATCCTCTGGGCGGGGGGAAGCGTTCTCAAGGATACCGTCAACAAACTTCTGGGGGAACAGCCCAAAGGCGCGCTGGCGGAAAAACTCCGGGAGACGATCCTTGCCTGTCCGGGCATCGACGGGGTCCACGATCTTCTCATCCACAGCTACGGGGAAAACTCCCATTACGTCACCGCCCACGCGGAGATCTCGGGGGAGGGGGACCGCCTTTCCGCCCATGACATTCTGGAAAATGCGGAGCGGACGGTGGAAAAGGTCCTGCCCGTGCACCTGCTTCTCCACGGGGACCTGTGCAGCAAAAGCTCCCCGGAAGCCCTCTACTGGAGAAGCCGCATGGAAGCGGTGATGGACGAGATCTGGGGGGAGGACGCGTTCCAGCTGTACGATCTGCGGGTGGGGCAGGATGAAAACGGAGAGGTGAATGTCCTTTATGCCCGGATCCTTCTGCCCGGAGAGTGCGGTTCTTCCCCGGAGGAGATCCACGATATTCTCCAGAAAAAGATGCGGGAGCATGACGGAAAAATCGTGCTGAAGATCCATTTCTCCCGCATTACCAGCGAAGAGTGCAACGATGTCTGAAAGGAGACGTTTTTTATGCTTCGAAAGTCTGATCCAACGCTTCTTCTGGCGGAAAAGGAACTTTCCCGCTTCCGTCTGAAGGCGGAATTGAAAATAGAAAAACTTCTTCCTTCCTTCGAGATCCGCGTCGAAAAGGGCGCTTTTCTCATTGCCGCGCCGGACAGCATCGAGCTCCTGTACGGGGTTTACGATCTTGCGGAAAGGGCAGGGGGGTACTCCTTTTTCCAGCCCGGCAGGGAGGATTTCGATGAAACAAGGGTAGTCAAGAATCTTCCCGACGGCGTTTTCGTTCCCGCAAGAAAGGTAAAGCTGAAACGGCGGGGGCTCATTCAGGAGTTTCCCTTCAACGCCGAGACCAGGGACCTTTTCGACTACATGGCGAAAAACAAGCTCAATTACCTGCTGGTCTGGATGAAATACTATGACGAACTTTCCGACGAACTCAAAGAGTATGCCTCCGTCCGGGGCATCGTCATCGAAAGCGGTCACCACAATTTCGACTACTGGATCCCCGGGGCAAAGTACGGGAAGATTCACCCGGAATTCTTTGCGGAGATCGGGGGAAAAAGGATCGATCCTTCCGGCGGAAAATCCGCCCTTCTCCTCAGCGAACAGCTTTGCACGACAAACGAAGCATTGCGGGCGGAGATCGTGAAAAACATGCTGGAATATTGCGAAAAGCACCCGGAAGTCAAGGTGATCTCGCTGGTCCCCAACGACGGCTTCGGCTGGTGCGAATGCGAAAACTGCTCCCGCTTCTACGACAAAAGCGCCAAAGGGGATCTTTACAGTCTTTCCCAACACGTTTACAAGGCGGAAACGATCTATCACGATCTCATCGAAGAGATTTCCCGGCGTCTGCGGGAAAAGCGCCCGGACATCATTCTTACCTTCGTAGCCTATGTGAACTACTGCCGTCCGGCAAAGTCCTTCGTTCTCGGAAAAGGTTTGGCTGTACACATGGCGCCCTACTGGAGGTGCATCAATCACGCCATCGACGACCCGGACTGCCCCATCAATTCCCGTTACGCGGAGGACCTGAAAAGCTGGGAAAAGGCGAAAAACGGCGGAGAGATCAATATTTACGAGTACTATATGGGAGTGAACTTCTATCTCTCGCTGCCCATGGTGCATTTTGATGAGATGTTCCGGGAAATGGAGTGGTACAGTTCTCACGGCATGGACGGGATCCTCACCCAGTTCCATATCTCCCACTGGACCGTTTACGGACTGAACTTCGCCCTCATGGGAAGGGCGGCACGGGGAGAGGACCGCGAGGAGGCCCTTTCCCGTCTCTTCCGAATGGTGTACGGAAAGGACGCGGAAAAGGCGAAAGTTTTCTGGAAGAAGGTCAAGGAGATCCTTTTCTCTCTGGAGGGGTGTCATATCCCCTATCCCTACTCCTTCCTCAAACGGGTGAAAAGGGAGTCCCTGACGGAACTTCTTCCCCTTGCCGGGGAACTTGCAAAAGACGCGCCGGAAAACTCCATGTGCAGAGAGCTCCCCGTCTGGGCGGAGTATCTCCTCCGTTTCAAGGACCTCTTCGACACCTACTGGAAAGGCTCTTTGCGGAAAGAGGACGTGGACGCGTTCCTGAACTGGATCCACTCTTATTCCGACACCCGTCTTTTCGTCCACGACAAGTTCGACATGTACTTTCAGGCGCTGTACGACGCTCTGGAAAAAGGCACGAAATGGATCCACTTCAATCTGGACTGGGAAGATGCCTACATCCTCACCCACGAGAAGTATGGTTTTTTCCGGAAGGATCATTCCGCAGGTATTTAAAGAAATCCGACAGCAATCATCCATAAAAAAAAGGAAACGAAAATGCTCAAGACCGAGAAAAACTACGAGTTCCGCGCCGCACTGGACAAGGTGCATCCCGTCATCCCCTTCGACGGGAAGAAAAACAAGAAAAAGAAGGACGAGATCGCCATCGACGAATCCTGGAAGATCGTTACCGCCGACGGATTCTTCCCGGGAAGCGCCGGACGCGATCTGGAAGACTTCTTCCGGGAGAGTTTTTCTCTGTGCCTGAAGACCTCCGCAAAAATGGAAAAAGGGAACTGCTTCGTTCTCAAGGAGAAGAAGGGGGAAAAGACCTTTGCCATCGACGCCAAGGAGGACCGTATCGAGATCACGGGCAACACCAGAAGAGGCGTGATCTATCTGGAGGACGTCATGAAGTTCCGGAAGGCGCCGTATCTGGCAAAGGGCAAGGTGACGAAAAAGGATCTCTTCTCCCCCCGCATGGTCCATTCCGCCTGGGGGCTGGACCAGTATCCCGACTCCCATTTGAACGCCATCATCCACGCCGGGTTCGACGCCATTCTCGTCTATGTGAAAGGGCCCTCCGAAACCACGTTCGGTCACTCCGACTTCAATGAACTCGTTCTCCGGGCCTCCCGGTACGGGATCGGCGTATATTTCTACAGTTATCTGGACTCCTGGATCGATCCCGACAGCGAAAAGGCCGATGCGCTTTTCGATGCCAATTTCGGAAGCGTCTTCAAGGACTGCCCCGGGGCCAAAGGCCTTGTGATCGTGGGAGAATCCGCCTGCTTCCCCACCAAGGACCCCCACGCCTGCCCCTTCAAAAAGGAGGATCGCCCCGCGGGAGATCAGCGACCCGCCAGCGGCTGGTGGCCCTGCACGGACTACCCAAAATGGCTCAACGGAGTCAAGAAGGCGGTGCGCAAGTACAATCCCGACGCGGACATCGTCTCCTGGAGCTACAACTGGGGAAGACAGCCGGAAAAGTACCGCAGGGAGCTCATCAAAAAACTGCCAAAGGATGTTTCGCTGCTTGCCACCTTCGAAATGTATGAAGTCCTTCCGGACAAGTTCCCCAACCATCAGGCCTATGTGCCCGACTACACCATCACCTTCCCCGGACCGGGAAAGTATTTTTCCTCGGAGGCCGATGAAGCCTCCAAGAGGAAACTCCATCTCTATTCCATGACCAATACGGGCGGACGCACCTGGGACTGCGGAGTGGTCCCATACATTCCCGCCCCCATGCAGTGGGTGAAACGGTTCCGGGCCATGGTGGACGCCGCAAAAAATCAGGGGCTGTGCGGGCTCATGGAGTCCCATCACTTCGGCTGGCATCCCTGCATGATCTCCGAGTGCGCCAGACACTTTTTCCTCTCTCCGGAAAAGGATCCCATTGCCATCCTCCGGGAGATCGCGGAAAAGGATTACGGGAAAGAGGCCGCCAACGACGTCATGAAAGCCTGGCAGAAGTGGAGCGACGCCGTGGATTCCTATATCCCCGGATTCGACGACCAGACCGGCCCCCTGCGCAACGGAGCCGCGTATCCTCTTCTCTTCCGGCCTGTCCTTCATCCCCATAACGAAAGGAATCTGCATATTCCCTTCCCCAAGCACTCCCACTTCCGTCCCACGGTCGTCCGGGAGCTTTACATGCCGGAGTGCCTGTACAATTCCGCCCACTGCGGACTGCGCATGCGGGAAGACATCCGACTGCTGGAAAAGGCGCTCAAGACCTATGAGGAAGGCCTTTCCCTCATGAAGAAAGCCCTGAATAAGGTTCCCGCGGACAAAAAGGATTTCGCGGAAAAGGAGATGGGGGTCGCCGTCTTCTTCGGTTGCGCTCTGCGGACCATGTACAACACCAAGAGATGGTGGGTCACCAACATGCGTCTGGAAGTGGAAGCGGAATTCGACAAGGCCAACGCCCTTATGGACGAGCTGGACAAGATCGTGGAGGACGAATATGCCAATGCCCTGCGGGCCCTGCCCGTGGCGGAAAAGGATTCCCGGCTGGGCTGGGAGCCCCGCATGGAGTATGTGGGAGATGCTCCCCATATCCGCTGGAAGCTGGAACAGCTGACTACGCTGCGGGAAAAGACCATGAAGGGCTACCGCAAATCCCTCTGCCGCTACCCGAATATGTAAAGGCACCTGTCAGGGGAGGGGCGTTCCTCCTCCCCCGTGCAGAGACGAAAAAAGGCTCCCGGACCGTTTCCGGGAGCCTTTTTTATGGAAAGGAACAACGTTCAGTTGTGGTTGGGAAGGATGTTGACCGGCGTATCCGCGCAGTCGTCCAGATCCCGCTCCGGGAACAGTTTGGACTGAAGATCGAACAGCGCTTCTTCCGCACAGCAGAGAAGTTTCAGACCGCCTCTGGCGGAAAATCTCTGGCTGTAGGCTTCGTACCCTCCGGCAACGAAGTTGTTGGCTCCGCCCATATAGGAAAAATAGGCCGTGGCGTCATAGGCGATAAAGGTCCTGCGGAAGGGACTGTTCCATTTGATCTCCTGCCCCAGTTCGGCGCACAGTTCGCCGGGGACGCCCACGAAGGCGATCTCTCCGATGGCGATGACCTGCACTTCCAGCGTCACGTTGTCGCTTCCCATGTAGGGCGCGGGCAGTTTTTGGGCATTGTTGGCATACTTTTTCCGCAGAGGCACGGTAAAGGTATTGATTTTCGAGCTCACATGCGCGTCTTTCATGCCGTAGCGCAGAGGATTTCTCTTGGATTCGATGACGCCGCCCAGAGCGGCTTTGCCCAGTTTCTCCCCCAGATCCCGGATGGCGCCGTCTCCCAGTTCATCCTCCTTGGGGACCATATCTCCCGCGGCTCCGGAAATGAACATGCAGCCCGCTCCCGTATTCCTTGTCACGTAGTCCCGGAAGACGCCGGGATAGTCGGCGGAGATCCGCAGTCCGCCCAGTCCGGGGGAGTGGCCGGCAAGGGGATGGGCGGCGTAGTTGCCGATGATGTAGATGGGAAGAGAGGTATTTACATCGGAAAAGACGACGCCCCCCAGCTCCTTGTCCGCAAACAGGATCTCGCAGCTGCGGATGACCTCACGCCTGTGAGGGGTGAAGGTGGCGTGGTTGTCGCCGGAAACATATCTCCTGTTCCGGTTGGCGTCGCAGTATTCGGAGAAGAAGGAGGCGGAACACTCCTTGAAATCGGTCAGCTCCTTTGCCCCCTGTGCAAGGATCTTTTCCAGCTCCTCCAGATAACTCCGGTGGAGCTGCTGAGGAGCGGAGGCGATCGTGCGGGTCTCCGGCCCGGTATGGGTGTGGGTGCAAGTGAGCATCACGGCGTGTTCCGGAACACCCAGAATGCCGGAAAGGGTTTTCCTGCACTTCTTGATGAACCACTCGTCCAGACCGATCAGGTCGAGACTGACGATAAGGACCTTTTCCGTTCCGTCATCGATGCAGAGCCCCACGGCATAGAGGTCGTCCAGAAGGGCCACGGACTTGTCGTTCAGTCCGTACCCGGCAAGATAGGCTCCCACTTCCGGCGTGATCTTTTTCTTGAAACTGGCAATTTTCATGCTGTACTCCTGTTTTCTGTTTGGAAATGTTCTTATAATATAACGGTATTCTCCGCAAAAATCAAATCCCGGTCGTTTCGGGGAGCTTTACGAAGACGGACTCGAACTCCTGCAGGGCGAAATCTCCCGCCTCTTTTCCGTGAAAAAGAAGTTTCGGCCGGATGAGGTGCCCCCTTGCGGGCCACGCGTTTTCCCGTACGAAAGCGTAGGAGGCGCCGTCCTTGCCCACGAAGGCGGTCAGCGATCCCCCTTCCGTGGCGGTAAGCGGGTAATCTCCCAGAAGACGCATCACGTGCACGGTTGCGGCATTGACTTCGGGATCCAGCGCCTTCTGTCCGGAGCCTCCGGTCCGGTCCCGCGCCCGCTTCTGCATGGAAGGGGCGCCCGTAAAGAAGGCGGCGAAGGCGTTTTTGTTCTTCTTGAGGGTGAGGAAGGGTTTTCCATCCTTTTCCAGCAGGACCTGCGCGTGTTCCGTATCGAAAAGGCCCGCAAGAAGGGAGGCGTCCTCGGAACAGAGAAGGTTCACGCCCTCCCGGTGGAGGCGGCGGATCTCTCTCAGCTCCTTTTCCGGCACGCCCTTGAGGGGCGGCAGGACAAGGCAGGAAACATCTTTCCCCGTCAGCCCTTTCAGATTTTCCATCCGCGTCTGGAATCCCCCCAGCTGGCCGTCGCTCCGGGCCATTTCGTACACATAGGCGGGGAACTCTTCCGCCGTATTCACCATGGAGCCGCCCCGGATGAAATTCTCGTTTTTCTCGTAGAAATATTCGTGGGCGTCGCAGGCGGCGCGGCTGTAAACGTAGGCGGGAGTGCGCAGCGGCCGTTCCGGCGGGATCTTTCTGTACAACTTGAAGGCGGCAAGGGCGGAATCGAACAATGCTCGCGTCCACTGGCTGGAATGGAGTGCTCCGTACCCGTTCCAGTAATGGAATTTCTTTCCGTCGAACCAGGCCGTATCGAACAGGAGTTCCGTGAGACGCGTATAGAAAAACCCTGCCGGGGTCTCGGAGATCCCGTAAGGGGGATGGCTGTAAACGACCCGGGAATCCTGCGTTTCCGCATTGAGTCCCCACACCTGCGGGAGGAAACGCACCTTGGGGGCCTCCATGGAAAAGGCGGTGAACTGCCAGATGCTGCGGCTCAACGGATAGCGGGAGGAGAAAGGATAGTCCTCCACCACCGCGAAACCGTCCAGGATCTCCTCATATTTCCCGTTGCGGATATCCATTCCCATGAGTCTCGGATAGTTCGCCCCCTTGTAGATGGCGCCGTAGGTGGCGGGGACAAGGTATTCCGCCGCCTTCACGCCGGGCCGGAACGTGTTGGTCTTTTTGAACTTTTCCCGGCAGAAGGGGGCAATGAAATCCAGCCACTCACTCCAGCGGGCGGGATAGAGTTCGTCGAAGGAGAGCTCT
>JAGAEF010000136.1 GCA_017613255.1 Lentisphaeria bacterium | reverse complement strand
CTTCCCGCCCTCTGGAAAAAGGCGGATACCTTTGTACGTTTCAGCATCCCCGGTCAGGCGACCGTGGCCGTCAACCAGACGGAGGTGCAGCTTCTGTACGACAAGGAAAACCTCTATATCTCCATCCGGGGAAAAAGAGTGCCCGAGTGGGACAAAAGCAAAGAGATCCCCAATCCCGGACTGTGGAAGGGGAACAATTTCGAGATCTTTTTCAAGGAGGAAGGCTCTTCCGCGGGCCATTTCCATATCGCCATTGCCCGGAAGGCGGAAACGTATTTATGCAAAGGGGGGATCGAGGACAAGGGAAACGCCAAAAAGATCAAGGTGGTCTGGCAGGATCTTTCCAAATATGTGTTCCTTGCCAATGTGACTATCCCCCTTTCCGTGCTGGATCTGGCGGGAAAGGAGCTTGCCGGGAAGAAGATGCGCTTCAACACCGCCTGTCAGGATGCGGATGTTCCCGGGCCCAAGATCGTCCACAGTTCCTATGCGGCCTTGAGCGTCCTCAATTACCACAAGGCGGACACCTGGCCCGTGGTGGAATTTGCGGGAGCGTCTTCGGATGACGCGGGCAAATTCCGCTGGCACAGAAACGACGCCTTCCGCATGAATCTCATCCCCAACGGGGATTTCGCAGCGGCGATCAAGGGACATGCCCACCTCTGGAACTATGGAAAGGACACCCAGAGACAGGAGACCATGCTGTATGCGGGTTCCTACATGCTTTCCGCCACCAACAACGCCTATATCGTGGCCACCGGCGGCTGGGACGCGGCGAAATGGACCGTCGCGGGCAAGGTATATACCTTCCATATCCGCATGAGGCGGCAGGGCAACGACGGCTCCTTCGGGCTGATCCAGCTGGCGAAATATCCTGACGGGAAGGTCAAGGGCAAGACCTATGTGGCCTGGGGGACCCCGGTTTCCGAAGAGTGGCACGACTACTATTTCGTTACGAAGATCGATCCCGACCTTGTCCAGTTCGCCTTTTACCGGAAGGCGGCGGACAAGACAAGCAAGCTGGAAATCGCCTTCATCGGGCTCTACGAGGGGAAAGCGGGCTCCTTCGAGATCCGCAAGGCCACCGCGGACAGCATGAAACTGCCTGTGGGCGATCCCATCGCCACGCCAATAAACATTTACGGCAAGGCGCCGGAAAAGAAGAAGATCCTCTACATAGGCAACTATACCAGCGGCATCACCAACGGGGCGCGGGAATTTCTGGAGATCGTCAACGGTCTGAACGCGGACTATGACTGCCTCAATGCGTCCGCAAAGGATGCGGATATCTACTACACCACCTCCGAGCCGGGCAAAATCGCTTCCGCCGTGGAGAAAAACGAGTACGACCTCTACGTCATCGGGCACAGCCCCTTCAGCGGAAGCATCTACCGCAGGATCGGAAAGGAACTTTCCAGGAAGATCATTTCCAACGTGGAGAAAGGGGCCGCTCTGGTGATGCTTCAGGACAAGGATTACGGCTCCTTTGCTTCCTTCCTGAAAAAATATGCGCCGAAAAAGGCGGGGAAGGACCACTTCCTCAAAAAGAGTCTCCCTCTGGAAATGTTCACCCTCATGAAGGACAATGCCGAACCTCTGGAGGACATCCGGGAATCTTCCGCGGGAAAAGGGAGAATCATCCTCCTCAAGACCGCCTCCAGCCGCATGTCGCTGCAGCTCCTCAACAGCAACGACGAAGCGCTCTGCAGTGTCTTCCCCTATGAAAACTACACCAATGCGTGGTATGCAAGAGTGTTCCACTACGCCATGAGGCAGAAAGACGTTCCCCTTGCCAAAATCACCAAAACTTCCTCCGGCGCGAGTGTGGAATACATTCCCGCTCCGGAAAAGGCGATTCTTGCGTGGAAGGTCACCAGCAAGGACGGGACGCAGGCCGCTTCCGGGAAAACTTCCCTCACCGGGGATAAGGCGGAAGTCGCCTTCGACGAGAGCAAAGTCCTTTCCGGAAACTATCTCTTCGAGGCGCATCTCCTGAATCCCTCCGGCGCGGTGCTGGCCTATGACAACGCCGTCTTCGGGAAAAAAGGTCCTTCCATAACCTCGCTGAAAAAAGAAAATAAGGAGATCCTCTCCAAGAAAGGAACGGCGGAGATCTCTCTGGAAGTGAAAGACCTTTTGCCGGGCATGAAGATCTGCTGGGCGTGGGAGGATTTTTCCGGAAGGATTCTGGAAAAAGGAACCCTCGATGCCGGAAAAGAGGTCAAATTTTCCGTGCCTCTCAAGCACGCTTTCACCACGCTCACCAAACTGGACGTGCGTCTGGTTTCCGGCGGCAGGACGCTGGACCGGGAGAGGATGGCCCTCATCATCCCCGACTGCGACCGGGAAAGACTGTTCTCGGATTTCCATATGCAGGCCTGGGGCTTCGGCGGGCATGAACCCACCTCCCGCTTCACCGCCGCGGAACTGGAAAAGCAGTCGGAAAAGATCGGGATACGGGCCTACAATTACGGCGACATCTATTCCGCGCTTCTCGCGGGGAAGAACGTGGCGTTCCTGAGTCTGGGAGGCTCCGCCTTCCGGGACAAGAGCGTCATGCCCCAGAACCGCCGCACCTACGCCATCAATACGGCCAAAGCCCGGGAAGGGATCGTGAAGGCCACGCAGGCAAATGCCCGAATCATGAAAAAGTACGGCGTTCTCTGCGGCGGGCAGGTGGATGAGGCGGAATACACCACCCCCCACTCCCTTCTGGAGCCGGACACCACGGAGGAAAACGTGGAAGAGTACCGCAGACGCATGAAAAAAGAGTTCGGAAACGATATAACTCTTTTCAACAAGAGAACAGGCAGTTCCTATGCTTCCTTCGACGAACTCAAGCCCTGCTTTGCGGAAGAAGCGCGCAAAAAGGGCAATTTCGGAGAGTATGTTTTGTGGCGGGAGTTCAACGCCGACCGCTGGATCGAAGCGCATCGGTTGAGTCATGATGCCCTGAAAGAGGTGGACCCCACCGCCCATTATCAGCTCCAGAACACCTACGGGCAGGGGGTCTGTTCCGGGAACGATTACTGGAAACTGCATAATCTCACCGGCTATGACATGAGCACCGACTACGGGATCTACAACTCTCCCGGCAGAACCGGATCCCAGCGGCATACCGATGAATTCCTGCGCAGTTTCCATCCGGATATGATCCACCGCCCCTACGGCGGATTCAGCCAGCAGGAAAAGTATGCCCACTACAAGCCCTGGAGAGCCGCATTGCACCGGTTTGCCGGCTACACCCATTTCTGTTTCTCCAGGAACACCTGGAGACTGGTGCATATCGTCCCCTTCTACAACCTGACCAAATATTCGGCGCTGTGCAGTGAAGTCCTCCGGAATTCCGGACTCTACGACGGGCTGGGGAAACTCTGTCTGGAATACAAGTGGGCGAAACGGGACATTGCCGTCTATTACCACCACAGAAGCATGTACACGGCCTTCCTTCTGGGCAAGGAGAGAAGGAGCCTCAACCACAACGCAGGCTCCCCGCTGGACAAATACTACGGGGGCAGGCAGAATTTGATCTATCTCCTGGAAAATCTGCAGTACCAGTACGATTTCGTGGCCACCCAGCAGGTGGAAAAAGGGATCCTTTCCCAGTACAAAGTGCTGTTCATGCCCTCGGTCCTCTCCCTTTCCGACAAAGAAGTGGAAGAGATCAGGGCCTTCCTCCGCAACGGCGGGAAAGTGATCGCCGATCTCCCGCCCAACGCCTATGACGAACTTGCCATGAAGCGGGAAAAGGGCGGTCTGGAAGGGATCGAAGTGCTGGGCAGAATATTCAATGACAAAGACGCCGGAATGTGCGAAAAGATCGACGGACTTTTGCGCAAAGGGGGAATTGCCCCCGTTCTTACGTCCGAAAAGAAGATCCCCGGATGCGAAGTCATGCACTTTGCGGACGGGTCTATGCACCTTTTCGGCCTTCTCCACGATCCTTATGAGGTGGAAAAGATCGAGCCCGTAAAGGTGACGTTCCCGGTGAAAGGGCATGTCTACAACCTGCGGGACGGCAAATATCTCGGCGAAACCGACACGGTGGAGTGCAGGATCCCCGAAGCGGAAGGAACCGTTTTGGGCGTCTATCCCTACAAAGCGGAGGCTCTGGATGTGGAAATGCCCTCTTCCGTCAAAGCGGGCAGTGATCTTGCCGCGGAAGTCACCCTGAAAACTTCCGGAGGGAAAGCAGGCAAACACGTCTTCCACTTCGAAGTGATCCCGCCTTCCGGAGAAGCAAGGTTCTTCATGAAGCGCAACGTGGTTGCCCCGGGCGGAAAAACTTCCTTTGTCTTCCGCATTGCCCATAACGATCCTGCAGGGACCTGGAAACTGCTCGTCAAGGACGTGCTTACCGGGACCGCCGTCGTGAAAGAGTTCAAAGTTGCCGCCAACTGAAAAGGAGACAAAAAATGAAAATACCGGAAATCGTTTCCCATGTTCCCAAAGGAGCCGTCCTTGTCATGCACGCCTCCTTCAAGGCCAGCAAAAACGAAGGGATCTCCCCCCGGAAAATGCTGGAAATGCTTATGGAAAAACTGGGACCGGAAGGCACGCTCATGCTGCCCACGTTCACCTACAATTATGCCGACATCTGGAAGGCGGTCCCCTATGATCCTGCCGCAACCGAAGGCATCGAAAACGGGATCCTTTCCGAAACCTTCCGGAAAATGCCCGACGTTCTGCGCAGCGGAAACCCCACCTACTCGGTGGCGGCCTGGGGCAAATATGCGGAACTTCTCACCAAAGGCTCCGCGGACAATGCCGGGCTGGGGCACGGTTCCTCCTACGAAAACGCCAACAAGCTGGGGGCAAAGATCCTGCTTTTCCATGTGGGGAACAACCGCAACTCCATGCTCCATTATGCGGAAGTCGCCTCCGGGATCCCCTACAACGACATTCCCTTCCGGGAGTGCTGGGGACGGGACGGCCTCACCGTTCACGGCAGGATGAAGCTCAACGGAGAGTACCCCGCCTGCAGCGAGGAGTTCACCAAATTCGATACCGTTTTCGTGCAGGAAGGCTTTGCGGAAAAGCTGGGGGAGGACAGTTTCCTCATCGATTCCCCCTCCATGGTGAACTATATCTGCAAAGAGATCGAAAAGACGCCGGATCTGATGCTCTGCAGGGAATTCACCTGCGAACCCTGCACGGTCCGGAGAAAGCGTCTGGCGGAAAAAGGGTATCTGGACAGGATGTCTTATCGCTGAAAGGACTTGCATTTTACGGCGGAAACGCTATATTATGAGGGTGGATTTCCCGGAAAGGGGAAGTTCGCCCTTTTTTGATTCTGTGACGAAAAAACGGAGGACAAAAAAATGAAACCGTATCTTATGGCGGAAATGACCATGGGGGAAGTCCGGGAATATCTCAAGAAGAAAGACACGGTCATTCTTCCCTACGGCGTGGTGGAACAGCACGGGAACCACCTGCCTTTGAGCACGGACTGCTGCATAGCGGAAATGATGGCGAATCTTCTGGCGGAAGGGCTGGGATGCATCGTTGCGCCTACGCTGAACTACTGTTTTTCCGGCGGGATGCTGCCGGGGACCATCAACGTGCAGCCCAACCATTTCTCTCTCGTGGTCACGGATATCATCCAGTCTCTTGCCGTGCAGGGATTCCGGAAGATCGTCATCATTGCCGGTCACGGCGGAAGCGAAAGTCTG
The DNA here is from genome assembly GCA_017613255.1 of Lentisphaeria bacterium. Taxonomy (GTDB): domain Bacteria; phylum Verrucomicrobiota; class Lentisphaeria; order Victivallales; family UBA1829; genus RGIG5327. Next base: position 7,069 of record JAGAEF010000136.1, on the reverse strand, counting down.
GAGAATCTGAAAGAGTCTTTGCGCATTGCCAAGTGGACCAACCCGTACCTTCATGACGTTCTGGTGCTTTTCCCCGCGCTGGAGGAGTATTCCCCCACGGCGAGAAAGTTCGTGTTCGAAGAGCACGATTTCCACGCAGGATGCGAGGAAACCTCCCTGATGCTTGCCTGCAGGGGAGACCTTGTGCACATGGAAAGAGTGCGCACCGATTCCGCGCCGATCCTGAATATGATGCTGGACAATCCCGACGCCTACCAGAAAAGAACCTTCCTCACGAAGGAGAAAAAGGATATTCCCAATACGGAGCAGGATCCCCGGATCGTTTTCGGCGTCATGGGGCATCCGGAAAAATCCTCCGTGGAACTGGGCAAGCGCATTATGGAGGAACTGCGGAAAAACATGGTCCCCGCGGTGAGGAAGCTTCTCAAGGGCGCGAAAATGCCCGAAAAGGAAAAATAAGATGGAAAATCTGCCGGAAAACGGGGGAACTCCCGAACTCCCGGAGAAGCCGAAGAGCACGGCAAAAGCCCTTCTCGTGCATCTTCTGAAACTGGTCATAGCCGCGCTTCTCATCTACTGGGTGCTCAAGGATGTCCAGTGGCGGGAGGTGGCCTCCCTGCCCCGCTCCCGGCTGGTTTTCGCCTGGTTCACGGCGTTCATCCTCGTTTTCCTGCAGAGCACGCTTTCCGCCGTGCGGTGGCAGATGCTCCTGAAAGCGCAGGGGATTTTTCTCTCCTTTCCCAGCGCCTTTTCGCTGACCTTTCAGGGGATCTTCTTCTCCCTGTGTCTGCCCGGGGGCGCCGTGGGCGGGGACGTGGTGAAGGCGGCCTGCATCGTCAGGACTTCCGGAGACAAAAAGGTGGAGGCGGTCACAAGCATTTTCGTGGACCGCCTTACGGGCCTTATCGCCCTGTTCGGGCTTGCGCTGTTTCTCTTTCTTCTCAAGCTTCCCGCCGTTGCGGGCATGGAAAAGGCGCTTCAGGCAACCGTTCTCACGCTGGCTGTTGCGTGCGCGGCGGGACTTTGTGCGGCGTTCTTCATCCTTTTCCACGAGATCTTTCTGCGACTTTCCCTTGTCCGGAAACTGGTAAACTTTGCGGACTCCTTCCTGAAGGGGGCCGTGACGAGGATCCTTTCCGCCGTGGACATCTACCGGAAGAAATGGAAAACGCTTCTTGCGACCTGCGTCATGGGGATCGTCATCATCCATCCCCTGCTTTTTCTGGCGCTCTACTGCATTGCCGTGATCCTTACGGGCAAGGCGCAGGACCTTCTCACGGTCTTCTTTTCCGCAGGCATGGGCAACGTGGCCTCCTGCATTCCGGGAACGGTGGGGGGACTGGGGGCAAGGGACAAGGTCATGCAGCTTCTTCTGGAAACAGGGGGGCTTTCCGCCTCCGACGCGGCCATGATCCCCATTCTCTACACGCTGGGCTATGTAAGCTGTTCCCTGACCGGTTCGATCTGTTTCGTCATGAATTCCTTTTCGAAGCGGAAAAAGGGGAAGAAAAGCTGAACGAAGGAACCGATGTCGTTTCCGGAAGAAAAACGGCGCAAAGAACGTTTTTTTCACGTATTTTTCCCTCGTCGGCTTGTTTTTTGGGGATGAAAGGGCATATTATATGACAGGAATCCATGTTTGAGAAAGGATATGACATGAAGAAAACGCTTTTTACCGCACTGCCGATTTTCGTTCTGACATTTTTTCTTGCCTCCTGCGCAAAAACCGTGATTCCGGAAGAGATCCTGCTTCTCCCGGAATACACCAGCGTCTATACGGCCTACAATCTCTGGGCCAGACCTTCCCTCACCTCGAAAGAGATATGGGTCATCGATGAACTCAACACCCAGAAAGGGGAGATCATTCCCTTCGGCACGCAAATCGAATTCATGAAATCCGATGCGGAAAATATCGCCTTCCGGCGGAAATCGGACGGAAGGAACTTCATCCTCAAGTACGAAACGGGCAAAAACGTGCGCAATATCGAAGATGTCATCAAGAGCGCCTTCACGACCAAGTCTCCCGAAGAGATTGCCGCCGGAATCCGGCCCGCGGATCTTGCAAAACTCAAACGGGGGCTTGTGGAAAAGGGGATGCGCAGAAGCGAAGTCCTGCTGGGCTACGGGCTTCCTCCGCCCCTGCGCACGCCCGCCCTCAACGTGGATACCTGGACCTACTTCGTGGATTTCGGGATCACCCGGAGGGTGGTGTTCTTCGGCGACAAAGTCATCGAGTTCATCCAGATCGACTGAACTTCCGGGAGGACGAAATGCTTTTTACCGGAAAAGAACTTGAATCGTGTCTGGAGGAAAATTCCTGTTCTTTCCTCAATCTTTCTTCCGGGGAGCTCCCGGATATAGAGGAAATTTCCACGGACTCCCGCAAGGAGATGAAAAACGCTCTTTTCATTGCGCTGGACGGGGAAAAATTCGATGCCCACGATTTCATTGCCTCCGCGGGGAAAAACGGAGCCGTGCTGGTCTGTGCGGACAGGAAAAAGGCGGATAAGGTGCCGCCAAACTTCCCGGCAGTCCTTGCGGATTCCCCGCTGAAGATCTATCAGGCGCTGGCGAAAAATCATCGGAATCGCTTCAAAAATCTCAAGCTTGTCGGCCTCACGGGCTCCTGCGGGAAAACCAGTACGAAAGAAGCCCTGCGGGCGATCTTTCTCCGGCACGCTGGCGAAGGAAAAGTGCTCGCCACGGAGGGGAACAGCAACAATCAGATCGGAGTCCCCCAGAATCTTTTCCGCCTGAGGCAGGAACACGAATACGCCATCATCGAAATGGGGACCAATCACTTCGGCGAGATCCGTCCCCTTGCGGAAATGGCACATCCCGATGCGGCCATGGTGGTTTCCATAGGCAGCTGTCATCTGGAATTCCTGAAGGATTTCAATGGCGTGGCAACGGAAAAAGGGGAGATCTTTTCCTTCCTTCCTCCCGGGGCGCCTGTAGTCCTCCCCTTCCGGTGTCCCGCCGTGGAAGTCCTGCGGGAAGCGGCGAAAAAAAGGACGGAAAACATCACCACTTTCGGCGAAGAAAAAGGTTCCGACGTACGCTGTACCTATCTGGGCGGCGATCTGGACGGGGCTTCTTTCCTTCTGGAAACCAAAGACGGGAAAAGCGTGAAAGTGCACTCCCCCGTTCCCGGCAGACATCAGGCCCTGAACGCGGCAGGCGCGGCGGCCATGGCCCTTGCTCTGGGGATCCCGCTGGACGAGATCGGGGAGGGGCTGGCAAAAACCGTCCTCCCCGGCATGCGGATGCGCAAGACCATGCACGACGGCGCCCTCTATCTCAACGACGCCTACAACGCCAATCCGGACAGCATGAGGGCCAGTCTCACATGGCTTTCGGAGTTTGCGGACAAAGAGAAAACGGTTCTGGTTCTGGGAGACATGGGCGAACTGGGGGAAAACGCCCTGCGGGAGCACATCAAGGTCCTCTCTCTGGCAAAGGAGCTCTTCCCCTCTTCCCGGATCATTTGTATCGGGGCAATGATGCGGGAAGCCTGTGAAGTAAATTCTCTCCTTTCCGGCGGAAAGAACGTGGAGACCTTCCCCGATGCCTCTTCCGCCGTTTCCGCCGTCCGGAGCGCGGCGCGTCCCGGAATGATGCTTTTCCTGAAAGCCTCCCGTTCCATGCAGTTCGAAAAACTGGAACCCTCCGCGGGAGCGTGAAAATGGCAGGGAAGGATCTTGTCTCCCTTCTGGAGACGCTTTCTCCCGTTCTGGTTTCCTGTTCTCACGGGGAGAATTTCCCCGCTTTCCTGCACGGGGTCACTTCCCACTCCGGGAAAGTGGAAAAGGACGATCTCTTTTGCGCCGTGGAAGGAGCTTCCGCGGACGGACACGACTATATTCCGCAGGCCCTGGAACGGGGGGCGAAGGTCATCGTCCACACCCATGGGGAGGGTTTGCCCGGAAACGTGACGGCGATCAAGGTAAGGGATTCCCATTTCGCCTGGGCGCTGTGCTGTGCGTTCTTCTCCGGGTTCCCGGCGGAAAAACTGGATCTTTACGCCGTCACGGGGACCAACGGAAAGACCTCCATAGCCTTCATGACCAAAAAACTTCTGGAGCTGGGCAAAGGGGAAAAGACGGGACTTGTCTCCACCGTGGAATACGACTGCGGCGCGGCGGACTCCCTCCGGGAAGGCGTGCGGACGACCCCGGACGCCATGCTTCTGCAGGAGTTTTTCGGGGAGATGGTGAAAAATCACTGCAGGAACTGCGTCATGGAGGCCTCCAGCCACGGACTGCACCAGCACCGGATGGGGAACGCCCGCTATGCCGGGGCCGTTTTCACCAATCTCACCGGGGATCATCTGGACTACCACGGCACCATGGAAGCCTATTTTCAGGCGAAAAAACTGCTTTTTACGGAACATGTCCGGGAGAACGCCCCCTGCATCATCAACGGGGACGATCCCTGGGGAAAACGTCTTGCAGAAGAGCTTAAGGAAGCGAAAAAACAAGGTTCTTTCCCCGGGAAAGTCATCGTTCTTTCCCGGAACGACCCGGAGGCGGAAGCCTTTTTCCGGGTTCAAAATCTTTCCGCGGCGGGAGGAGCGTTCACGCTCTCTTTTCAGGGGAAGGAATATGAGATCCATTCCCGCCTTATCGGGCTCCACAATCTCTACAATACGGCGCAGGCCTTTCTCCTTGCCGTGAGCGCGGGAACGGAAGGAGAAAAGGCGGTCCAGATCCTGGAAGAAAACAATATCGCCCCGCCCGGCAGGCTGGAAAGTTTTCTTCTTCCTTCCGGCGCCCATGCCTTCGTGGATTACGCCCATACGGACGACGCCCTTGCCCGGGTGCTGGAGGCGCTCTCCCCGCTGAAGGAGAAAGGCCGCCTCATCACCCTCTTCGGCTGCGGCGGGGACCGGGACCGGACCAAACGGCCCCGCATGGCCCTTGCGGCAAGCACGCTTTCCGACGTGGTGATGGTGACCAGCGACAATCCCAGGTCCGAGGATCCCTGCGCCATCATGGAGGAGATCGAAAAAGGCTTCCCCGCCGCCTTCCCCTATATGGCGGAACCCGACCGGAGGAAGGCCATAGAAAAAGTCCTCTCCCTTGCGGAAGAGGAGGATATCGTTCTCCTCGCGGGCAAGGGGCACGAAAATTATCAGGAAATCAAGGGGATCAAGCACCATTTCGACGACCGGGAAGAACTGAAAAGGTTCATTGCGGAACATGGAAAAAGATAAGATCACCGTACCGGTTCTCGTGGTCCTGGGGCCTACGGCCTCGGGCAAGACCTCCTTTGCCGTGCGCCTTGCGGAACGTTTCGGAGGCGAAATCATTTCCGCGGATTCCCGGCAGCTCTACAGGGGCATGGATATAGGAAGCGGCAAGGACCTTGCCGAATATGTGCGTTCCGACGGTTCGAAGATCCCCTGTCACCTCATCGACATTGCGGACCCCATGTACGAATACAATCTTGCCGAATTCATGCGGGACTGCCACAGCGCCATAAGAACGGTCCATGCCAACGGACACGCCGTCATCCTTGCAGGCGGCACGGCCCTGTATCTGGATTCCATCCTCCGCTCCTACGAACTTTCCGGAGGGGCGCCCTCCCCGGAGCAGCGGAAGTTTCTCCGCAGTCTCCCCCCGGAAGAGCTTCGCAGGAAACTTGCTCTGCTGGAGCCCGATTCGGAGATCCTGAAAAGGGAGCCGGAGAATTTGAACCGCATCGGAAGAAGGATCGAAATTCTGGAACGCGCTCCGGACAAAAACCTTCTGGAGGCCGCGAAAAAGGGCGAAAAGTATGAGTACAAGTTTCTGGTCATGGGGGTGTTCCGTTCCCGGGAGGAGATCCGCAAACGCATCGAACTGCGTCTGGATGCGCGGCTGAAGGCAGGCATGCCGGAGGAGGCAAAGTTCCTCCACGAGGAGAAAAAGGTGAGTTTCGAAAGAATGGAGTCCTTCGGGCTGGAATACAAGTATATGGCGCTGTATTTGCAGGGAAAGCTCTCTTTCGAAGAGATGAGGGAGGAACTTTTGTGCCGGATCCGCCAGTTCGCCAAACGGCAGGATTCCTGGTTCCGGCATCTGGAAAGGAAAGGCATCCCCATCCACTGGTTCGTGCCGGAAAATGAGTGGGAGGAGGCGGTCTCTCTGGGAGAAAAATTCTTTGCGGGAGAAGCGCTCCCCGCCCCGAAAAGAAAGCTTTCCGCCATCTTTTACGGCAAGGTCACCAGCATAGGCAAAAACTGATCTCCCCCGAAAAAGAAAGCCCCGGTCTCCCGCTTGAACGGAAAACCGGGGCTCTTTTTTCGGATGGAAAAGGAACTTCTTACTTGAGATCGAAGGGCTTTTCCACAGTTACTCCGGTCATCGCGTCGACGACCTTGAGTTTCCAGGTCCCCTTTTCGTCGTTGTGGGCCATGCGGAAGGTGAGATCGTACTTCCCGGCAGGAGCCGTCACATTTCTCGTCATGTGGAAGCGGCCCAGCCCGGAGGGAGAGATCACCTCGATATGGAAGACATGGTCGCCCGCCTTGCCGGAACTGGTGGCAAGTTCGATCTTCGCCTTGAGATCCGTTCCCGCCTTGACCGAAGAGGGCAGCGCAAGGGCGATCCCGTCCACCTTGTAGGGGTAGTGCCCGTACACGAGGGCGTTGCCGTTGGGCACCGTCACGGTCACGGAATCCGTCTGTCCCAGATATTTCCCGGCGCGGATGTCGTAAAGGTGACCGCCCCTGGAGGGGAAGGTGAAGGTCTGCTTGCTGTCGTCGGTGCTTCTTCCGGGCATGCGCATGATGCCGTAAACGTTCATGTCGCCCTTGACGAAGTGCATGGCAACTCTCCCGTTGTAGTTCTCGATCCCCTCAGAAACGAGGATGGGAGCGACCTTCTGATCCGCAAGGATCCTGGCAAAGGCCTTCTTCTGCGCCTTGTCCAGCTCGTCGAAGTTCTTGCCCACGATGGTGATCTCCGAATCGGAGAAGGGTGCTTTCTCCCGTTTCACGCCCAGTTCGTCATACATGCCCGGCATGGCGTCCGCCACGATCTTTCCGCCCTTGGCGGCAAAGGCTTTGAGCACTTCGACCTCCTTG